>JBJMPB010000442.1:0-3475 GCA_045803455.1 Gemmatimonadales bacterium
GGATCGACTCACCGGGAGCCTTGGCCGCCAGGATTTCCGGGAGAGCGACGGTACGCACCACCTCCCACGCGGTCGGGTCGCGGAAGAAACTGGTAACGTTGATGAGGATAGTGTTGAAGAGAGTGGCAAACTCGTTCGGATGGACCTCCAGATACTCCTGGTATCTCGCAAAGCTCTCCAATCCAACCGACTCCATGCGCTTGCGTATACGTCGCGCCAGCGAAGCCGCTTTGTAACCGTGAAAATCGAAACCGCGCGAGGTAAGCAGGTATTCCAGGAGCCCGGACCACTCGGGATCGGATTCCGGTGGGGGCGCGGAAAGCGTCGGTTCATCCGGAGCACCGTCACCGGATTGGGTGTGAGCCTCCTCTGCCGAGTCGGGATGCTGGTCGCTCATCCCACCACCAAGGCTTCGGCGCCATCACCGGTCCGAACCCCCCGCTCCAGCGCGGTTCGGATGACCGAGGCATGGTGCTCGGCGTCCATGGCCTGCTCGGTGAAGGAAGAGGCGCTGTGGGAGTGACCGCGGCTATTGGCGCGTCCCGCCAGCCGCCGGGCCAGAGCCGAGTGCTCTTCCAGCGCTCGCAGGGCGGTCCAGAGCGCCGCCTCGAGCTGCTCCGACTGGTGCACGAGCAGCGCCTCATCACTGTAGGCGTGACCCACGCGGCAGCGGAAGCGGACCAGCGCGTTGTCCTTGACCTCCCAGAGGGTGCCGTGGCATTCGGGACAGGTCATGGTGGACGGAATTCCGGGCTGGGTATGCCGGTCGGCAATGGCAAAGTCGTCGGCCTGCTGGTCGTCAGGCGAAGTATCGGGCATAGGTACTACCTCGGGGCGCTGTACCGGCTCCAGGGCAAGCTCGGTGACCAGCAGAGGGATTTCGGACGGCGCGAGCACGTGATCCATTTCCACGTGTTCGATGGCGCTCCGGGGCATTCCCTGATACAGCGCGGACTCCAAGGATTGAGCGATAGCTATCCCTCCGTGCTGCTTGACCGCGAGAAGCCCCGCCGTGCCGTCGTTGAGATTGCCCGAAAGCACCACTCCAACGACCCGAGGTCCGTAAGTATGGGCTGCGGTCCGAAAGAGGGGATCGATGGCAGGCCGGTGACCATTCTCTTTGGGGCCTCGCGTCAACCGGGTCTGACCATCGCTGAGATGCAGGTGACAATCGGGAGGGGCCACGTAAATCCAGCCGGGCTCGATTGCCTGGCCACTGATGGCATGGCGAGCCGGCAGTGGACCGGCCCGGCTCAAAATCCGGGGCAAGGTGCTGGTAACGGATCCAGGGAAGTGGACCACGACAAAAACTGAACCGGGAAAGTCTGGAGGGAGACCTCTCACAAGCTCAGCGACCGCCTCGATGCTGCCGGCGGAGCCGCCGATTACCACAATGTCCCGCCCTGCCATTTGCGCTCCGATGCTGAACAGTGAACCTAGCCCATTATCGAGTGAAGGGCAAACGTCGCTCTCGGGTATGCGTAACCGGGATCACGGCTTCCAGGCCATCGCGGGCACAGCTTGGTACGATGCTGATGAATAGCAGACATATCCGTTCACGCGGGCTGTGTGGTGGGTGATTTGACTTCACCAGTGGCCAGTCCATTTGGCAGAGAACGACTGCACCTTTTCGATCTCGTCGCCCGCGCCTTGCATCAGGCCACAGGGTTCGAGCAGACAATTCGGGCAGCCGCCGAGTGCCTCGTGCCCCGATTTGCCGACACCGTCGTTCTGGTCGCCCAGCGGGAGGAACAGGAGGATTGGGTCGAGGTTGTTCACTCGGATCGGAGCAAGGAGGCGGAGCTTGCGGAGGCAGTCCGCCGCTTGCTGCCGGCCTTACGCCGGGTGGCCAAGGCGGACGCGCAGCAGGGCCGCGAGTTCCGCTGGATTCCCAACCTCACACCTACTGCGGTCCGTTTTCTTCGCCGAGATAGCGCGGTCTATGGTCTGTTACGGCAGTTGCAGGTTCAGTCGTTGATGGTGGTTCCCCTTCGTTCCGGGGGCGCCATTTTCGGAGCCATGGCCCTGCTCCGAACCGCAGGGGACCAGCCGTACCACGCCCTGGACCTATCGGCGGCCCAAGTCATTGCCCGGCGTGCGGCGGTCACTATCCAGGGATCGGAGCTGCACGAGCGACTGGGGAACGAGGAGGCGCGCCGTTTTCGGCTGGAAGACACCCTGCAGAAATGGATTCGGGTGTTCGACCGTGCCGGCTGGGGCGCCGTTATCGTCGATGCTGAGGACCAGCGGATCGAGGCGGTAAACCCCGCCTTCGCGACGCTGCACGGCTACCCCGGTCCAGGAAGTCTGAGTGGAAGGCTGTTTACCGACCTGCTCCCTTCAGACCGGGCCGACGAACCGGCTGTGTGGCGGAGTGAGTCGAACCCAGTGTATGAGTCGCTTCACCTCCGGGCCGATGGCTCGGTGTTTCCGGTGCTGACCAATGTCACCTCCTTGACTGCCGATCCAGGGGGAGGCTCCTACGTCATTACCATTCAGGATCTCAGCGAGCTCAAGCGGGCAGAGGAGAGGCTTCGTCGCGCCCAGCGGCTGGAGGCCGTGGGCCGGCTGGCCGGCGGAGTAGCCCACGAGGTGAACAACATGATGACCATTATTCTGGGATTCAGCGACTTGCTGGCCCGGAGCGGGGCAGTCCCGGCCGAGCGTCATCGGGACATCGAGGAGATCCGAAGGGCGGCCACCCGAGCGGGCAAGATCACCCAGCAGCTCCTCGCCTTCAGCCGGCAACAGATTCTCCAGCCGGCGGACCTTCAGCTGAACGACGTGGTGCAGGAGCTGGTGCCGGTGCTGAAGCTGCTCCTCCCGGCCAATATCGAGCTGGAGACGTCGCCCGCACCGCTGGGTCCCCTGGTGCGAGCCGACCGGGCCCAGCTGGACCAGGTGATCATCAACCTGGCATTCAATGCCCGCGATGCTATGCCCGGGGGCGGGACTCTACGGCTGCTAACGGAATCACGCCGATTGGAGGAGCAAGATGGCCGCCAGCTTATCGGCATTCCCTTTGTCCCCGGCGAATACGCTCTCGTGTCGGTGATCGATACCGGCCACGGCATGGACGCCCAGACGCTGCAGCAGGTCTTCGAGCCCTTCTTCACCACCAAGCCGGTGGGATCCGGTACCGGACTCGGTCTGGCCACTGTCTATGGTATCATCAAGCAGAGCGGCGGCTACGTCTGGGTCGAAAGTGCCCCCGGTACGGGGACAACCGTAACGGTATGTCTGCCCCGAGTCCGAGCCGAACCCCAGGTGGAGCGCACGAGATCCTCCGGTTCATTCCCGGCGGAGTGCAGAACCGGAACGATGCTGGTGATCGAGGATGAAGAAGGGGTCCGCGAGCTCGCTCTCCGGGTCCTAGAGCAGCAGGGCCATAGGGTCTATGAAGCTCGCGACGGAGACGAGGCGGTTGCCCGGCTTGAGGAGTTCGGCCCAGCGCTGGATCTGGTGCTCTCCGATG
>JBJMPB010000524.1:0-4662 GCA_045803455.1 Gemmatimonadales bacterium
TCGGCACGCTACTGGTGCTGGTTCTGGCGGGACTCTCCAGTGTGCTGCGGGACGCGCCTCGGCTGAGAGGAAGTATCGCGGCCGACATGGTGAATGGTTTCTCCCCTCTGGCGCTCACCGCGGGGCCGCTGCTGGTGGCCACCGGGATTACCACAGCCCTGCTCCACCTGCACCCCTTCTCCTCGCTTTACACCACGCCGTACGGCTATGCGCTGCTGGTGAAGCTCTGCTTCGTCGCCCTGGTCTTCATCCTGGGAGCCTGGAATTGGAGGCGGCAGCGGCCCCGGCTCGGCAGCGAGGAGGCCGCCGGCCGGATCCGCCGATCTGCGATTATGGAACTGAGCGTGGCAACGATCGTGCTGATCGTGACCTCGATCCTGGTGAGTCTCCCATCACCGCGGCACTAGACTAGACCTCGGCCGGAATCGGAATCGCTCCCTTGTGCACCGCCAACCACTCTTCGAACGTCTGCAGCTCGGGATTGAGCGAACGGCTGAGGTCCAGGCTCCGCGCCCCCACAAAGTATTCGTTGAAGTCACGCTTGAACTGAAACATGTTGCCCAGGTCGTCGGCGCCGGGGAAGCCGAAGCTCCGGTAGACCTCGGGCGGCACGTTGTTGTAGCGGACTTCCTGGCCCAGCGCTTGGGTCAGCTGCCGCGCCATCTGGACGCCGGTGAGGTGCTCGCCCGCGATGCCCACAGTGCGGTTGATGAATTCCCGTCCTCGTTTGAAGATCCCGTAGGCGCATTTCCCGATGTCCTCGACCGCGATACTCGACAGCGGCTTGTCGTCCAAGGGAAAGGTGATGGCAAGCACGCCGTCGGGGCCGCGCTGGGGACCGGCACCGAAGTAGATCAGGTTGTCCCAGTAGAACGCGGTGAGCAGGAACGTGGTAGGCACCCCCAGCTCGCGGAAGATCCCGTCGGCCTCGCCCTTGGCGTCGAAGTGCGGCACCTTGTACTTGCCCATCAGCGTGGGCATCCGGTTGTCCTCGAGCGGAACCCACTTCCGGGTGTCCTCCAGGGTGGACCAGATCACGTGCTGCAGTCCGGCATCCTTAGCGGCCTGCGCCTGGTTTCTGGCCTGGATAAGCTCCCGTTCGGGCGAGAAGTGCTCCCAGAAGTTGGTGAGACAAAAGGCGCCATAGGCGCCGGCAAAGGCGCGGCGAATGCTCGCCGGATCGTCCGCATCACCGGTAACGACCTCAGCCCCGGCGTTCTTGAGAGCCTGAGCCTTCTCCGATTCCGGCTTGCGAGTGATAGCGCGGACAGCGAATCCACCGTTCCGGTCGGCCAGGCTCGCGCGAGCCAGTCCCCCGCCCTGCGCACCGGTGGCCCCGACGACGGCAATGATCTTCTTCTCGGGCATGATGATTCTCCAAAGTGAGTGACCTGAACCAGGCGAGAAGTTATCGCCAAAAGCCGGAACTCACAAAGCACTCGGAACCCCCATCCCGCTCTCATCTGGGCGGCTATTTCCTGCGCCTGGGTGCCCTGGGTTTCGGCGGCCCGGTCGCCCTGGTAGGACACATGCACCGCGATCTGGTGGAAAGCCGCCGCTGGATCAGCGAGGAGGAGTACCGCGAGGGCCTGGCCCTGGCCCAGCTGTCTCCGGGGCCGTTGGCGGCGCAGCTCTGTTTCTATCTGGGCTACGTCCGGGGCGGCGTCATCGGTGCCATCGTATCCGGGCTGGCTTTCGTGGCCCCCAGCTTCGTGATCGTCGTGGCGCTCGGCTGGGCGTACCAGCGCTACGGCGGCCTAGCCTGGATGCAGGCGGTGTTCTACGGTGTGGGCGCTTCCGTCATTGGGCTCATCGCCAAGAGCGCGTATGGACTGGCGCGAAAGACCATGGGACGGGACGCTCTGCTCTGGGGCATCCTGCTCGTGGTCGCCGTTGCAACGGCGATGACCGGACGGGAAAGCGTCTCACTTATTGTTGCCGGGGGGGTTGTGGTTTGGCTGGTGCGAGCGCCGCCGAAGGCCCTGCGGAGAGCCGGCACCGCCGGCGAAGGCGGCAGCGCAATCCTGCTGCTTCACATCCTCGGCTTTTTTGCCTACGCGGGAACCTTCGTCTTCGGCAGCGGCCTCGCCATTGTCCCGTTCCTGCACGGTGGCGTGGTGCTGGAACACCGCTGGCTCACGGAGCGGCAGTTTCTGGACGCGATCGCCGTAGCGTTCGTCACGCCGGGCCCGGTGGTGATCACCACGGGGTTCATCGGCTACCTCGTAGCCGGCATGGCGGGTGCCTGCGTGGCTGCCGGGGCGACGTTTCTCCCGGCTCTTCTCTTCACCGTCATCCCCGCCCCCTACTTCCATCGTCACGGGAAGCGTCCCTGGCTGGCCGCTGTGGTGGACGGGGTGACCGCCGGCGCGACCGGTGCGATAGTCGGCGCAGTAGTCGTCCTGGGTCAGCGCTCGATCATCGACCTTCCGACCACACTGATCGCGCTGGGTGCCTTCGCGCTCGCCTGGCTGAAGTGGAAGATCCCCGATCCGGTGATCGTTCTCCTGGCGGCTTTAGTCGGATTGGCGCTAAGGCGATAAGACGTTCCGGTCCTTCCGCCCTTCCGTCCTTCCTAGGACCCCGACACCGGCACCGGCGCCAGCTGCCGACTGGTACCACCGTCGCCCAGGCGCCCGGCGTGGTTATCGCCCCAGCAATAGCCTCGGCCCGTGCTGCTGGCGCCGCAGGCGTGGGCCTCGCCCGCGCTGATCTGGAGGAATGTGATATTCCCGGCCACGGGGGTGGGAGTCAAATGGTTGTTGATGGTCCCGTCGCCCAAGTTGCCCTGCGCACTGGCCCCCCAGCAGTAGCCGTTTCCTGTCATGCTGATACCGCAGCTGTAGAACGAGTAGGCGCTCACGCTCTTGAACTGGATTGAGCCGGACACCGGACCAGGGGTTACGCGGGTGGTCTGGGTCCCGTCACCCAGCTGACCGCTGGCACCCATGCCCCAGCAGTACGCCCGATTGGTGGTGGTGGTGACTGCACAGGTGTAAAGCTCGCCCGACTCGATGTCCCGGATCGAAAGCCCACCCATGACCGCAGCGGGGGAAGACTTGGATACCCTGACTGCACTCGTGCCCAGCTGCCCCTGGGTGTTCGATCCCCAGCAGTAGGCCTTGTGGGTGGTGGTGACTCCGCAGGTGTGATCCAACCCCGGGCTAATCCATTGCCAGTGGAGCCCGCCGCCCACCCGCACCGGTGCCGGACGGGAGATATGGGAAAAGTTGCCTAGCTGCCCCTTCGTGTTCGATCCCCAGCAATAGGCCACGTCGTCGGTGGTGATCCCACAGGTGTGGTTTATCCCGGCGCGCTCCAGCCTGAAGTTGAGTCCGCCGGTCACCGGGAACGGAGTGTCGTGGAAGTCCGAGGTGCCGTCGCCCAGCTTGCCGTTCCCCTCACCCCAGCAGTAGGCCTTGTTGATCGTGGTGACCCCGCAGTTGTAGCGGAAGCCCGCGCTGACGTTCTTGAACAAGAGCCCGCCGGCGACCGCTACTGGAACGTTGCTGGCGAAGTCGCCCCCGTCCCCTAACGCGCCGACGAAGTTACTGCCCCAGCAGTAGGCCTTTTTGGCGGTAGTCACTCCACAGCTGTGGGCGTCCCCCGCACTGATGGATTGGAATACCAGGGTAGCTGCGGCCGTCGCGCCGAGCTCCGGCGCCGCCGAGCCCTCAGGACCAGTGGGAGACTGGTCTTCGGTACAGGCTACAGCGGACAAGAGAACGGACAGGGCCAGCACCGGATGGTATGACCGCATGAAAGAACCTCGTTTGGCAGCGGGTTGTGAGCATCACATGCTCAAATGAACGGAGCCAATTTTTTTGCTTGGAGTCAAGCGGGAATCAAGCAGGAGGAAGCAGAAGCAGCGGCGTTACAGAGATAATGTGCGCCAGCACACTAAAGTGAAATGCAGGACCGTTCATCTACCGAATAGTTCCCGGCACACTAGGGATTCGGTTTCGATTTCCTGCCCAGTGCGGTGAAACCCAGCCCCACACTCCACAGCCCTTCAGTTTCATTGTCTATCAGGTAGTAGTGACGGATGACGTCCAGCCGGACGCCCGATCTCTTCCCGGTCTGCACGATCATCCCGGTCCCGAAGTGGAACCCGGGTTCGAAGGCAAATCCGCCTCCCAGCGCGGTCAGGGTGCTCAGTCCGCCCTTGAACAGCAGACTGAAACCGGCCCCTGGCGCGCTGTACGCCGCACCCAGATCGGTGGCGAGATAAAGCGCCCCTGCGGAGAGCGCGTCCGGAAAGAGCGACACGCCGATTTCGCTTCCCACCCTCCGGGCCTGAAGCCCCGTATAGCGGAAGGAGACGGCGGTGATGCCGGCGCCTTCGTAGATAAACCGGTCTACCGAGGCACCGGTGGCGGGACCATCCGGTAGCGTTCTTTCCTGCGCAGTCAGCCCATTGGAGCGTGGATACAACACAGCGATTGCAACGAAGGCGGGCACGGCGAAGTTGAAGCGGCGGGTCATGAGAGCCTCCTCGACCGGACCGCTTCAACTTACCTCCGAAGTCCGAGCTCCGCGAATAGGGTTACTTCCGGTCGAACGGACCTAAGGGAGTGCCTTTGTCGTTCGTCAGGGTGAGCTGAGGACTCCCATTGTTGTCACTGAGCTCCCAAGCGTACGTATCCGTCTCGCCGGCCTCAT
>JBJMPB010000567.1:0-6244 GCA_045803455.1 Gemmatimonadales bacterium
CTCGAGTGCCTCCCTGCCCCGCGGCGCCAGTGATTGATCGCCGAAGGCCACCATGCGATCCAGCGTGAGCGTGAGAGGGATTCGGACGTCGGTGAGCCCTCCATTGAAGGAGAGGAAGTTGGTCAGCTCCTGCATGACGCCTCGGCCGTTGCCGTAGACCCCGATTTGCGTGCTGACGGTCAGGCCCTTGAGCATGATGGCGGGGCCAATGCTCGCTCGATACGCGGTCCCGCTGCTCAGAGCAGCGTTCCCCGCGGTGGGCTGCCAATCCGCGTGGATGCTACCCAGGTGCACCGCCAGTCCGTATCCCATGCCCCCGGAGCTGCGCTTGATCTCCCGCGAGAGGTCGAGCGAGGCCGCTCGGGCCCCGGAGCCGAATGAGCCCTCCAGGCGAGCACTCAAACCGGCCATGGCCAGCTCCGCCTGCAGGTTGACCTCAGAGGCGCTTTGAGCCCCCCGCCGGGTCGGTCCTTCATTGGGAATCCGAATCGCTCGCTGGCTGAAGTTCGTGCTCCAGCCGCCGGTGATAGCGATCGAGCGCCGGTTTCTTTCCGGCAGCAGGATCGAGAGCTCGTGGTAGTATGCTTGGCAGGCGTGCCGGCGGCACACCTCAACCTTGACCGGTTTCTTCACCACGTTGAGGAGTCGACCCTCGTGGCGCGCGGCATAGCGCATCAGCGGCAGGCTGTCACCGAAGTCCGCCTGCAGCGAGGCCTGGAGCATCGAGCCGCTGGCCGAGTACCGGTCCAGCCCGTTGGCCGAGCTGACCACGATACTGTCGGCCGACGGACTGGTAACGCTCAGCTGGATTGGCCCGTCCGCGCGGCTGACCGCGGGATTGAGGTGCAGCCGGACGGGGGCGGGCCCATCCGCGAGGTCGATGGTGGTCGCTGGCGGGGGGCTACAGGCCCGGAGTGCCAGCGAGCCCGACTGCAGCCCGAGCGGCAGCAACGTCCACCGGAGCGTCCTGGAGAGTGCTGCTGGCAAAGACTTTCTCTTTCTTCATCTGACTTACGGTGGCATCGACGATGTCGTTGACCAGCTTCCGCACCGAATCCGGATTATAGGTCTTGGTGCGGCTGGCCCAGACCAGCTTGTTCTGGGTCAGGGAATAGACATTGGACTCCACGCTCACCACCTGGTCCTGTTGGACGTAGCCGGGAGAGTAGGCGTAGCCCCAGCCCGTGCCCCAGTAGCCCCACATCGACCCGTACGCCGAGGGTACCACATAGGACGAGCCCGGGACGTAAGTGGTCTCCTGGTCGACCGCCACCGGCCGCATCACCACGGCGCCGTCGAAGTTCTGGGCCACGACCATAGCCCGGGCCTTGTTCTGGTCCCGCAGCGCCTCATCTGGAATGACGGAATAGGCCGCTACACCATTCCCCAGCTTCTTGGCCAACTCGTCCTCCGCCGCGCGGCGCATACCCACGTCCTTGCTGATGAACACCGCAAGAACCTTCTTGAATTTTTGCGGCTGCATGGTTGGCTCTTTCCAGGAGTTCACCACCTCGGTGTTCGGCGCGCAGGCGCCGAGCAGGAGGCTGAGCGCGAGAACAGAGTGAGTTCGGTTGATTCGCATACTCTCTCCTGGTGATTGAGATCGAGACGGTACGGAGTGGTCCGGTACCTCACGCTAGAGCCCGGCGCCACCAGGGGAAACTGTTAGTTCTTACAGGAGTACTCTCCCCACCATAGGGCCACTGGTAGAACTGACAGTTTCGGCTGGGCCGGGCGGCTCGGCATAGTGGTTCACGTCCGCCACCCAAGGAGGCCGCATGAGGATGGCCCACCCAGCCTGGCTCGGTGCACTCGCGCTGAGCGGACTGCTCACCGCACAGGCGGCCGAGGCTCAGGCCGGCCAGCCCACCAATGGACCGGACCAGATCGAGCTGACCCGGGCCAACATCCAGGAGCGGCGGCAGGAGATCGTCCAACAGATCATGGAGCTGACGCCGGGCCAGAGCGACAAGTTCTGGCCGGTATACCGAGATTATCGCAACGAGATCGCCCGGGTGAGCGACCAGCGGGTGGAGCTGATCCAGAAGTTTGCGAACCAAGCCGCCAACATGTCCGACGAGCAGTCGGAGAAGCTGCTCCACCAGTGGTTCAGCCTGCGGGAGCAGCAGATCAGCGTGCAGAAGAAGTACGCCGGGAAGTTCCGCAAGGTACTGCCGGGTGCCAAGGTGGTCCGCTTCTACCAGACCGAGAACCTGCTCGACACGATTGTCAGCGCCAACCTCCAGGCTTCGATGCCGGTGCCGGGGGACAGTGCCACAACACCCTGAGGCGGAACGATTGAACGACGGAACGAGAGAGGGAGGGAAGGACTCTCCCGCTGGGGCTTTGGGCACGTCGCCCCATCCGGCAATGGTGTGGATTCCCGGCGGCACCTTCGCCGTGGGCTCGGAAAAGCACTATCCGGAAGAGCGCCCGGTACAGCAGGTGACGGTGGACGGCTTCTGGCTCGACCAGTACCCGGTCACCAATGAACGCTTTGGCCGCTTCGTGGCTGAAACCGGGCATCTGACCTTTGCGGAGATCCCTCCCGATCCGGCCGACTACCCTGGTGCTCTGCCGCACATGTTGTATGCCGGGAGTCTGGTGTTCTTCAAGCCGGATGGCCCGGTTAACACCCGGCAGATGGCAAACTGGTGGCGCTTCGAGCGGGGCGCCGATTGGCGCCACCCGTACGGGCCGGACAGCTCGATCCAGGGGTTGGAGCACCACCCGGTAGTACACGTGACGTTCAGCGATGCGGAGGCGTTCGCCCGGTGGGAGGGCAAGAGCCTTCCGTCCGAGGCCGAATGGGAGTTCGCCGCCCGGGGTGGCCTGACAGCCATGCCGTACGCCTGGGGGCACGAGTTCATCCCCGGTAACCGGTTCATGGCCAACACCTGGCAGGGGGAGTTTCCCTGGCAGAACCTGGTGGAGGATGGGTTTGAGAGGACCTCGCCGGTGGACGCCTTTCCCGCCAACGGGTATGGCCTCCACGACATGATCGGCAACGTGTGGGAGTGGACCACTGACTGGTACGTCCCGCGTCACCCGGGCGATCCGGTCAAGGCGTGCTGCGTCCCGGTCAATCCGCGGGGTGCGCCGGAGAATGAGAGCTACGACCCCGCGCAGCCGGAGATCCGTATTCCGCGCAAGGTCCTGAAGGGCGGATCGCACCTCTGTGCGCCGAACTATTGCCGCCGCTATCGGCCAGCTGCCCGATTCCCCGAGCCGATCGATACCTCGACCTGTCACGTCGGTTTCCGCTGCATCGTCCCCGCGGGAACCGGTGTCACACCGGGGCTGGCCTGATGCGACGCTCCTTCCTTCTGGTTGCGCTCTGGGCGGTCTTGCCCGCGGCGATCGCCCATGCCCAGGAGAAGACATCGGTTGTTCTCAACGGTGAGAGCCAGGCAGCGACCCCCAGCCAGGCACTCATCCCAAGCCCCGCACTCACCCAAAGCCTGGCCACTCCGCTCGGCCAACATATCGCCTGTCCCGACTGCAATCCCCCGAAGCGGTTCTGGGCCGGTGCCTGGGAGCTGATGGCGGTGCAATTCGTTCCCTGGGCCTTCACCAAATGGGTGACCGAGGGTGAGTGGTCGAACATTTCGTTCCGCACCTGGGCCGACAACATCAAGTTTCCCTGGCAGTGGGACAACAACAAGTTCAACAACAACCAGTTCGCCCATCCCTATCACGGTAGCCTCTACTTCAACGCCGGCCGGGCCAACGGCTACAACTTCTGGGAGTCGGCGCCCTGGGCCTTTGGCGGCAGTCTGATGTGGGAGCTCTTCGGTGAGGTCTGGGCTCCCTCCCCCAACGACCTGGCCAACACCACACTGGGCGGAATCACCCTGGGCGAAATGCTGTTCCGCTTCTCATCGCTCACGCTGAAGAACGAAGCGACCGGCTCCAACCGCATCGTGCGCGAGGTGGGCGCGGGATTGATCAATCCGGTTCGGGGATTCAACCGGTTGATCCGTGGCGAAGGCGGTCGCATCTCGGAAACTCCGCCCGAGTGGCGCCCCAGCCACATCCAGGCATCGATAGACGTCGGCTATCGTCGATTCTCCACCTCCGCATCGCTGGATGACGCGGGCGCGCTCGATCAATCGTTCGTCCAGTTTTCCGTGTTCTACGGCGATCAGCTGGCTGATCTGGGCAAGGACCCGTTCTCCGCCTTTCAGGTCTTCGGCACGCTGGCAAGCCACTCCGGCAACCAGAAGCCTCTCCAGGAGCTTCGGGTCCGGGGCAACCTCGCGGCCAAGCCGATAGGCTCCGGCGACGGCAACAAGCTGCTGGCCGGCTTCATGACTTACGAATACCTGGCCAATCCGGTGGTAGACTTTGGCGCGCAGGGCTTCCAGGGAGGGCTTCTGGTCTCCAGCTCGAAGCCCGGCAGGTCCATGCAGCTGTATGGCGAGGCGATGGCCCGGGTGAACCCCATCGCCGCCATCCGGTCGGACTACTTCGTCACCGCCGAGGGGCGGGACTATGACTACGGCATCGGATTGGGGGGCCGGGTTGAAGGGCGGGCCCTCTGGCCGGGCAAGGGAACGGTTCGTCTGTCCGGCGGGTACATCTGGCTGCCCGTAATCAGTGGCTTCCCCGGAAATCACCAGCTCTTGACCCTGAGCACAGAGGCCCGGGGTTACTACCGTGGCAAGTATGGAGCTGGAGTGATGTATCAGCGGCTGTGGAAGAACAGCAACTACACCTTCAATCCCGATGTGAACCAGGACATGTCCGAGGTTCGCATCTTCCTTTCCCTCGCCATCCCCAGATGGGAGGAGCAATGAGGAGCCGACGGCTCAGGAGCGGTCTGGCGGTATGCGGCCTGGCGCTGGTGCTGGGATGCCAGGACTCGATCGTTCGGCTGCTCGGTCCTGAAAACAATCCGCAAACTGTCATCACGCCCGAGAAGTTTCAGTTTTCCGCGAACGATCTGCGAAACGTGAATGACCGGGAAAGCTGGACCTGGGCCAACCCGGCGCCGCAAGCGTCGGTGCACCACGACAGCTTCCTGCATCACGGTTACGGCATACTGGTTGTGCTCGACGGGGTGGGTCAGGTGGTCGACTCCACGCTGCTCGAGCTGAACCTGGATACCGAGACCCGGGCGGGAGCTCCCGGCAACTGGACGCTCATTCTGGTTCTTGCCTCTGCCCGCGGCCGCGCCGACTTCACGCTCACCCCCAAGCCTTGAGACCGCACAAGGAGTGACCTGAGCATGGCCATCTTGCTCCCGCTCCTGCTCAAAGCCAGCCTTGCGCTGCTGGTAATCTCCCTGGGTCTCAGCGCGACACTGCAGGACATCACCTATCTCCTCCGGCGCCCTGGCCAGCTGGCACGGGCGCTGTTGGCAATGTTCGTGATCATGCCGGTCACAGCGCTGATCCTGGCCCGCGCATTCGACCCGCCTGCCGCGGTGAAGATCGCGCTGGTGGCCCTCGCACTCTCGCCTCTGCCTCCTACCTTCTCCCGGAAGGCCCTTAAACAGGGCGGCAGCCTTTCCTATGTGGCTGGGCTCCTGCTCGCGGCCACACTCGTTGCAGTGCCGCTCATACCGCTGTCGCTCGAGCTGATCGAGCGCAACCGGGACCTGCCTCTGCAGATGCGGCCCGCCGCGGTGCTGGCGGTGGTATTCTGGTCGCTCCTGCTGCCGCTGGCGGCGGGTATGGTCATTCGGAAGGTTGCTCCTGCGTTCGCCCAGCGAGCGTCCGGCCCGATCAGCACCATCGCGTTTGCGGTGCTTGTGCTGGGGGTGATCCCGATCTTCATACGGGTATGGCCGGCGATAGTCAGCCTGGTAGGAAACGGCACGCTACTGGTGATGGTCCTGCTGGCTCTGGTCGGTCTCGCCGCGGGCCACATTTTGGGCGCACCCGACCCCGAAAACCGAACTGTCCTGGCCCTCTCCACCGCCACCCGTCACCCCGCTGTTGCCATCGCGATTGCCCAGGCCAACTTCCCGGACCACAAGCTGGCCCCCGCTGCCGTCCTCCTTTATGTGGTGGTGAGCGTCATTGCGGGAATGGCCTATCTGAAGTGGGCAAAACGGCGCCACGTCGCGGCTCCGGTGCCGGCTAGGTCCTGACGATTGGACCCGAACTCCCTCCCGAATTGCCGTCACTGGCTGAGGGGCCCGGACCCGGGAACCATTCGCCTCGAGGTACCAGCTTCGGTTGCTCGGGATCTCCCTCGTAGGCCGGAACCATGATCTGCACGCCGTGCTCGTTGAACA
>JBJMPB010000278.1:0-3577 GCA_045803455.1 Gemmatimonadales bacterium
TTAGCACCCCTGTCAAGTCTCGTGAGTTGCTCCGGTTTTGAGCGGAATCATAGCGTTTTGCGAACCGTCCAGGACGCGCGAACCATGTCCACCAGAGACATGATGTACTGCTCGTGAGTCACCTCGTCGGACTCTACGACCCACACCCGAAAGCCACCCTGTCCCTGGTGAGTCAGCGCCAGCATGTAGCCGGTTACGTGCACGACCACATACGGCGGGACTACCAGGCCTTTGTCGCGCGCCTGCTGACTCACGTCGGTGGCATCGGTCGAGCTGTAAACCGCGACCAGGTCGCCGGCTATGTAGCAGTCGTCGTCCTTGGGGTCGGGGAGCAGCTGTCGTACGGCAAAGAGGTGCTTGCGCTGGCCCGCCTTATAGATCAGTTGCGCCATGAGTCACCTCCGGCTGATGAATCCTCCTCTTCCTTGAGATAATCTACCGCGCGGTGGGCAAACCGCAGCCAGGAGCTGGGAGCTGGGAGCTTAGGGCTAACAGCTGGGTCTGTCGGCTCCCGACTCCCGACTCCCGACTCCCAACTCCCAGCTCCCGAGTCCCAGCTCCCGACTTCCAGCTCGCGGGGGAGTCGATACGCCCGAGCAGGATATCGGGACGAATAGTCATAGGTAAGCGCCCTCTCTGATGTCATACTGCCTCCACGAGCACGATGGCACTCACACCAAGGGGACGCTGATGACCACGCCTAACCGTATTGCCGCCCTGCGTTACACCCTGATCGCGGTAGGCGTGACCTTCATCCTCGGGCTGGAGACCCTGTCCATTGTTTGGCCCAGCGGGTGGAGCTGGGGCGTAGGCCACTCCCATTACTGGCCCATGGTCCTCGGCGTGTACGCGACGCTGGGCGTCTTTCTGATCAGGGCCTCCGGCAATCCGCTGGCCAACCGGAGCCTGATCTGGTTTACCATCTGGTCCAGCGTCGTCCATGCACTTGTCATGGGTGCCATGGCGTTCGGAGACCCGGCCGAGGCTGGTCACCAGGTGGGTGATGTGCCCGCGTTGCTGCTCGTGGCCATCGCGCTCGGCGTCTTGATGCGACGCGCCGAAGCGACGGAAGCGATTGGCGGTCTGGGCGGCGCGCGCCGGGTGGCGTAGGCGACAAAAAATCCGCCGCCGACAGTCCGGACCATCGGCGGCGGTTTAGTGCAGGTACCTCTCTGACCCACCGGTCACGCGGCGGGCCTCACCTCCCCGCCTCCCGGGATCCCGGGTTCCGCCTCCGTTGCTGCCCGCGATGCATTCCCCAGCACCCGGCTCGCGCTGATCCACGAGCCCAGCAGCTGCGCATCGTCGGCAAACCGCTGCCGGTTCCGGCCGTCCATCACCCGCACCATCCGGACGATCTCCGATGCCACCGCCTGAAGCTCGCGTGTGGCGCCCATGCGGTTCGTCCGTCCGCCGTTTCCCAGCGCGACCACCACATCGAACTCGTCCAGTTTCCGGACGAACTCGTCCAGCACCGGCTGCGACAGGCCGTGCTTGAGGAGCACCTCACGGTGCGACTGAGCCGCGGCGATCATGCTGCCCGCCGCCGTCCGGAAGGCGAGAAAGGTGGACGCCTCCGGATTGAACCGGAACATGTTTCCCAGCTCGTGCTCCTCTCGCGCCGCCGCTCGGCCCACTTCGGCCAGATGCGCGATCGGCACGTCCAGCATTTCTGCGCGGAGCTCCTTCTTCCGGGTCGATGCCGCGTGGACGCGAATGAATCCGTCCCGCTGCACCGCCGCGGTCTCATTCGCCCGCGTGACCAGCTGTTCCAGCCTGGCAACCGCTTCCGCGCCGCCCGGCTCCGCGTCGGGATGCGCGCGGCTGAACTCCAGCGCACGCGCACCCATCTCGATTTTCCTACGAGACTCGGCATTCATGCTTCCCTCCACTGCGTTGTTGCCGGAGTGGCTCGGGCATCCCGACACGGTGATGCTGTGGACTGCCAACGAACCGCCACACCCCTGGCGCGTGCCGGTCGTGCCGCCGTGCAGAAGCATCAGGCATGCCATTGACCAAATCCGCTGCAAAAGTGGTTGTGTGTGCCATCGAAGTCGTCGCGCGTCGACTACAGGTTTCATCTCTTACATCCGATGTCGCAGCGCACGTAGCCTTTTCTTGATGTTTTCGGTCCAATGCGCACCGCACGCGTCCCAGCTTTCTCCGTTCGCTCTCAAGGTTTCCCCGTCGGCCCTCCAGCTTTCGTCGTCGACTCTCCAGCTTTCGTCGTGGCGGGTTCAGGCAACGAAATTGGCGCGCCCGATGTCGCATCCCGGTCCCGGATTCGCGCGAAGTGGTCACAGAAGACGAAATTCTGTCGCGAGGTGAGGAAGTTGCCACGCCAGATGCTCGCGATGGCCTTCCAGGCTTGCCCGTTGGGTTCTGAGGTTTCGGCGTTCGGTTCCCGGGTTTCAGCGCTTGCTTCTGAGGTTCCCGATCTGGACTCCGGATGACGGCGTTGCGATCCCAGGTTTGCGCTATCGCATCCGAGGTTTGCGCGATGGCACCCGAGGTTTGCGCGATGGCACCGGAGATTCGCGCGTTGCAAAGCAAAAGTGTCCTATTTTGAGGACGCCCTTGGACACTCGAGTTCAGCTAGCGGAGCGGAAAGAGGTTGCGGATGCGTCTCCCGAGTATCCTTTCAATACTGGCACTCTCGGCTGCGCTCGGCTGCGGCGGAGAACGCCCGTCGCGCCCTCCAGCCGCCGATACTCGGCCTCAGCCGGTGTCTCCTGCACCACGCCAGGACAGTCTCTCCAGCCCGACGGTTTCCGAGGTTGGCCGTCTGGTCTCGGAGCGGTGGACCTTCGATCTCGACAGCATGGTCAAGCGGCGGGTCATCCGGGTCCTGGTTCCCGCCAGCAGGACCCTGTACTTCGAGGACCGGGGCCGGCTTCGGGGCATTTCCTACGACGCGGTCCAGGAATTCGAGCGCACCCTCAACCAGAAGCTCCGGACCGGCGCGCTGCCGATCGAGTGCATCATGATCCCGGTGCCCCGGGATCAGCTCATCTCGCGTCTGCAACAGGGCCGGGGCGACCTCGCGGTCGGTACCATCCCGGTGACACCGGAACGGCAGCTCCGGGTGGATTTCTCCGACCCGGTGTATCAGAACGTCCGGGAGGTCGTGGTTACCGGGCCGGGAGCGCCCGCTTTGCGGAGCCGAAGCGATCTCGCGGGCCGCGAGATCTACGTCCGCACCTCCAGCAGCTATGCCGAGCACCTGCGGACCAGTGGCATCAGGCCGATGGTGCTTCGTCCGGCGGACGAGAGCCTGGAGGATGGCGACATCCTCGAGCTGGTGAACACCGGGGTTGTCCCGATCACGGTGGTGGACAGCGCGACCGCGGGATTCTACCGCTCAATCCTACGCGGTCTTACCGTCCGAAATGACCTGGAGATCTCTTCCGGCGGCAGCTTTGCCTGGGCCATGCGAAAGGGAACGCCGCAGCTCCGGGCCGCGGTGAACGACTTCGTGCGGGAGCACCGGGTCGGTACCCTGTTCGGCAACATCGTGGCTCGGCGGTACCTCAAGGACAATCCCTGGATCAGGAACCCGGCCCGGCCCGAAGACCGG
>JBJMPB010000602.1:0-9478 GCA_045803455.1 Gemmatimonadales bacterium
TCTGACTCCGAGGCCGTTGAAAAACTGCTGTTCGAATGGCAGCACAACGGCGAGGCGGTCCACTGCCGCCGCCAGCCGGCGGGCTCGTTCCGGTCGCCAGGCCCAGAGCTGAGGAGCGATGTAGTACAAAACCTTCGTACCCGCGCGATGGGCCGCTTCAGCCACCCGGAGATGAAAACCAGGATAATCCACCAGTATGGCCAGGTCGTACCGCCCGACCCGGAAATCTCCCTGCAGAGCGCGCAGTAGGCGGTAATGGGCCCGGATCTTGGTGACGATCTCGACCACGCCAAACGCCGCGAGTCCTTCGATCGGATAGCGGATGGTGGCCCCGGCCTCTTCCATCTGGGGTCCCCCCAGGGCCTCTATGGTCCCGCCGGGATAACGTTCCGCGAGCGCGCGAACCACGGGGGCTGCATGCAGGTCTCCGGACGGTTCACCGGCGGAGACGAAGATGCGAGGCGTGCCCCGCTGCAGCATCAATGGGTGGTTGCGGCCAGTGGCTGCGTCCGGACCGCATCGGCAACCCGCAGCGCGAGCGCCAAGGCCGCGCGCCCTTCCTCCCCGCGAACCACGACCTCGCGCTGCCCCCGAACGGCGTGCACAAAGCTCTGCAGCTCCAGCGCCAGGGCATCAGCCTCGGGAGCCTCCAAGACAATGCGCTCGACCACGTCGGCCAGCTCCCGCCCCGTCCCCGGCTGCCAACCGCTGCGCACTCGCATGAATTCGCCGCCACCGCTTGCCAGATCAAGAGACAGATAGCCATTGGGCTGGAAGAGCCGAAGTCGCCGAATCCGCTCCCGGGCCACCCGGGAGGCCGTCGCCTGTGCCACCGCGCCGTTAGCGAATTCCACCCGCGCATTGGCCAGGTCCAGATGCGACGAGAGCACCGAGATACCCGATGCTCTCACCTCCGTGGCCATGCCGCCGCCCGTCAAGTGAAGGACGAGGTCAAGGTCGTGAATCATCAGGTCCAGCACCACCGCGACGTCGGTGCCTCGCGGCTGGAAGGGAGCCAGGCGCTGACTCTCGATGTACCGAGGGCCGTCCAGGAACGGCTCCGCCGCCCGCAGTGCCCGGTTGTACCGCTCGATGTGTCCAACCTGCAGCTGAAGGCCCCGGCGGCGGGCAGCCGCGATCAAGCGGTCGGCTTCATCGAGCGTTGCCGCCAGAGGCTTCTCCATCAAAACCGGAATCCCGAGCTCCAGGGCACGAAGACCCACCTCCGCGTGTACCGGTGTGGGGACCGCGATCGTGACTGCCTGGACCCGGGTCAGCAGGTCGTCCATCTCTATGAAGGCCGTCGTTCCCAGCTCGGCCGCGACTTTTGCCGCGCGACCGGCGTCGATGTCGCATACTCCAACCAGACGAACCTCGTTCAACCCGGCCAGGTGCCGGGCATGATGTTGGCCCAGCGCTCCTACGCCGATGACGCCAACCGGAAGTCTGGTTCTCACGCGGGGACACCTCGTTCACTGGACTCCACGAAGGCGAGAAAGCGCTCGACCTCGGGAAGTGGCGGAAGGTCACTGCGAGCTCGTTCCATAGCCTGGGAGAGGTTGAGGTCCGAGTTGAAGAAAAGACGATAGGCACGCTTCAGCGCGGCCACCGTCTCGCCCGAGAAGCCTGCCCGCTGCAGGCCGATTGAGTTGAGGCCGTACAGCTCCATCGGGTTCCCCACCGCCTTCACGTAGGGGGGAATGTCCTGGTTCACCCGCGAGCCGCCGCCGACGAAGGCGTAGGTGCCAATGGTGACGAACTGATGGACGGCGTTGAGGCCACTGAGAATGGCACGGTCGTGGATGGTGACGTGCCCAGCACATTGGGTGGCATTGGCAATCACGACGTCGTCACCGACATGGCAGTCGTGCGCCAGATGGACGTAGGTCATGATGAAGCAGCGCGCCCCCACCGTCGTCTTGAAGGTGGCGGTGGTGCCCCGATTGATCGTGGAGTATTCGCGGATGATGGTGCCTTCGCCCACCTCGACCCAGGTTTCCTCCCCCTGATATTTGAGGTCCTGAGGGTCGCCCCCGAGGATCGAGCCGTCTCCCACATACACCTCGTCCGCCAACCGCACGTTGCGCTGGAGAGTTACCCGGGGCCCCAGCCGGCAGCCGTCGCCCACCAAAACGTTGGGTCCAATGATGGCATAGGGTCCTACGGCCACTCCCTTGCCCAGCTCGGCAGAAGGATCGATGAGCGCCGTGGGATGAATGCCCGGGCTCACCGATCCACCACCCGGGCCATCATCTCAGCTTCGGCAACCACCTGCCCCTCGACATAGGCCATCCCTTTCATCCGGCAGGTCCGACCCCGGTTCTGGAGCATTTCCAGCTCGCATCGCAGTTGATCTCCGGGCAGAACCGGCCGGCGGAACTTTACGTTGTCGAGCGACATGAAGTAGACCACCTTCTGATCCGGATCTTCGATGGTACCCAGCAACAGCATCCCTCCGACTTGCGCCATGGCCTCGATGATGAGCACTCCGGGCATGATCGGATGGCCCGGAAAGTGGCCCTGAAAGAAGGGCTCGTTGATGGTCACATTCTTGATGCCCACGATCCTCCTGGTACCTTCGACCTCGATGATCCGGTCTACCAGCAGAAACGGGTACCGGTGGGGGATGACGTCCAGAATCCTGCCGATGTCCATCACAACCCCTCCCACGCGTTGACCGGTGCGGGTGAGCCAGCGAGCCAGCGCAATATTACCCTGATGGCTCGGCTTTGTGGCCACGATGTGCCCCTCGATCCGTCCTCCGATCAGGGCCAGATCACCCAGAATATCCCCCGCCTTATGGCGGACGAACTCATCCGGCCAGCGCAGTGCTCCCCCTACCAGGCCGTCCTCCGAAAGCACCAGGGTGGACTCGAGCGCGGCGCCGAGGGCCAAGCCCCGAGCCCGCAGGGCCTCTGCCTCACGCAGAAACCCGAAGGTTCGTGCCTCCGAGATTTCCTGAGCGAAGGCGCCGGCAGTCATGTCGTACGAGCCGGTCTGCCGGCCGATCAGCGGATGGTTCCACTCGATGGTCGTGGTGATTCGGAGCGATTTGGCCGGCGCCACGACGTAGGACGAGTCACCCTCGGTGAGATCAAAAGCGGTGGGGATCCGGTACACCACCGGATCTCCCGGCTGTTCCGCTATTCCCGCGTCAGCCAGGGCCTTGAGGTAAAGCGAGAACGAACCATCCCCGATCGGGGGTTCCGGACCGTCGAGCTCGATGGTGAGGTCGTCCAGCTGCAGCGCTGCCGCAGCCGCAAGCAGATGCTCGACCGTCTGGACGATGGTCTCTCCCTCTCCCAGGGCAGTTCGCCGCTCGGTGGACTGCACCATGCTCAGGCGGGCGGGAATGGCAGGGCTGTCCGGCAGATCGGTCCTCCGGAACACGATTCCCTGGCCGGCCGGCCCCGCCCGGCAGACGGCAGAAACGTAGGAGCCGGTATGCAGCCCGATTCCGCTGACGCAGGCGTCGTGCGCAACGGTGCGTCTAGGCACGGGGTCCTCGTTTGGGCGCCAGCTCCTCCAGCTCGTCCACGATTGGCGCGAGCCGGTACATCGCCGCCTGAGCCCGGAGAAACTGCCGGTGAGGTCGGGCCGGGTGCCCGCTGAATGAAGCACCCGGCGGGACGTCACCGAAAATGGCGCTCTTAGCGGCGATCCTGGCCCGATCGCCGATGATCAGATGATCGGTCACTCCAACATGTCCCGCCAAAATCGCCTCATTGCCTATTCGAGTGCTGCCGGCGATCCCCACCCCGGCCATGATCAGGCACCGCTCACCGATCTGCACGTTATGTCCTACCTGGACCAGATTGTCGACCTTGGTGCCGCGGCCGATCACCGTATCGTCAATGCTCCCCCGATCGATACAGGTGTTGGAGCCAACCTCCACGTCGTCCTCCAGCACGCACCCGCCAAGGTGGGGTATGCGATTGTGCCCTGTGCCATCGGACAAGTAGCCAAAACCGACGCCACCTATGACAGCTCCGGCTTTCAGTACCACCCGATGACCGATGCGGCTGCCGGCGTAGCACACGACCCCCGGACCGAGCACAGCGTCATCGCCCACCGTCACGCCATCCCCTAGGGAGACATGCTCCGCCAACCTGGTGCGCGCTCCAATCCGGACATCTCGCCCGATCACCACGTAAGGGCCGATGGAAACCGCTGCGCCAAGCCGGGTTCCGGAGCCGATCCGGGCGGAGGAATCGATGCCCGAGCTCTCGACACTGGGCGGAAACAGGGTGCCGATGACGCGAACCAGGGCCATGTAGGGGTCGGGTACGACGATTCGAGCGGGAGGGCCAGTCGGCCCTGCGGCCAACTCTTCGGGGATGAGAACGGCCCCGGCGCGGGAGGTGCTGAGATCAGTGGCGTATCGAGAGGAGACGGCAAAGGAAAGCGCCTCGGGACCGGCCCGGCTCAGTGGCCGGATCGAGTCGATCCGTACGGCCCCGTCACCAATCAGGCGGCCACCGACAAGATCGGCGACCGCCTGCGCGGTAAGGCCACCAGCCGTCACGCGACTAGCTGCCCGCTTTGAGCTGCTGGATGACGCGCTGAGTTAAATCCAGCGATTTATCCGCGGTAACGATCCCGTTGTTGGGCGCGCTGACGTCGAAGATCATGGCATAGTTCCCCGCCGCACGGACGCCCTCGATTACGCTGTTGACCTTGGTCTGAATCGGATCGAGCAGCTCCCGCTCCCGCGTGGCCGCCTTCTGCTGCAGCTCCTGAGTGCGCTGCTCCAGCTTCTGCTGCTGGGCCTGAAGGTCTTTCCGCTTGGCGGCTCGCTGGGTGGGACTGAGCATGACCGATTGCTGATCGAAGTCGGAGGCGGCAGAGTCCAGGCTGGCCTGAAGCTTCTGCACTTCAACCCGATAGGTGGCGAGCTCTTTGGTAAAGGTCGATTCCGCGGTGACGTATCCGGGGGTCGATTTCAGGATTGCCTGGGTATTGACGTAGGCAATCTTGGGGTTCCCGGCCTGCTTGGGATTCCCGGCCTGCTGGGCAGCGAGTGACCCGGGTCCCGTCACCGACAACGCCGCCAACCCAAGCCATACTCCCACGACGACAAGCTTCATGCTTCACTCCCGATGAAAGGTGCGTACGACTTAGAAGAAGTTCCCCAGCTTGAAATGGAGCTGCCATCCCGGATCGGGACGGCCGGCGGGGGTCACCTTGTCGAAACCGTAGCCCAGATCCACCCCGATCGGCCCCAGGGGTGAGATCACGGCGCCCCCGAAGCCGGCTCCCCGGAACAGGCGGGTTGGATCCCACTGCCGGGCAGAGCGGTAGACGTTGCCCGCATCAAAGAAAGCACTGATGTAGAGCGACTGACTGATCCGGGCCCCGGTCTCGACCGTGAAGGCGGCGTAGGACTCTCCGAAAGACTGGGAGCTCGCGGCAGTGCCGCCCCCGGCCCTCGGATCGAATCCATTGGGTGTGATGGAAAACTCATCGTAGCCCCGCAGGGGAATCCCGTACTGCACGCCTCCCAGGGCGTACAGGTCCTGGTAGAAGGGCCCGGCGTCGCCAAACACAAACCCCGATTTCGCGGTCAATCCCAGCACGAACTGCACGCCAGCACCGAGCTGACCGCCGCCTCCCATGCTGCCCAGCGGCGCATACCAGCGCCCTTCCAGGTCCACTTTCTGGAAGTCGCCGGTGCCGCCGAGAAATCCGCCGGTAAGCTCTCCACTGGCGGTGGTCATGATTCCGGCCGTGGCGAAAGGAAGGCCAACCCGAGTATCCCGCACCAGACTGGCACCCAGACTGGATTTGGTGCACCCCACCGGGCAACGGAACTGCTGCTGGATATCAGCAGAGCCACCCTCATACCGGATGTCCTGCAGCGAGTATGAGGTGAACAGCCGGGTATAGCGAGAGCCCAGGAAGGGGAAGCCCAGCTGGAAGCTTCCGCCGGTCTGCTTCCGTCGACCCAGCTCTCCGACGGTGTAACGCGCTCGGGAGTCGAAGAGCGATAAGGTTCCCGAGATCCGGCTTTCCCGAATGGCCGGATCGGTGTAGCTCAGAGTGAAGTCGTTGATGTTCTTGCCGAACTGCCATTGAAGTTTGCCCCGCTTCCCCCGTCCGAACAGGTTCGGCTCTTCCAGACCCAGAAAGCCGCCCACCCCGGTGCCCTGCCCCAGCGAGGCGCCGAAGTTGATGTTCCCGGTGCGGCGCTCTTCAACCCGAAAGATGATGTCAACGTCCGCGCCGTTGGCGGAGGGCTTCACGTCGGGCGGAGGCATCGGTTGCTGGAAGAACCCGAGGTTCGCCACGTTCTGGTAGGAACGGATCAGGCGATCCTGGCTGAAGAGATCTCCCGGCAGCATCACGATCGCTTCGCGAATGACCCGCTCGTGGGTGACGTCGTTGCCGACGATCTCGATCTTGTTGATCGTGGCCGGCGTTCCCTCTCTGACGTTCCAGCGCAGGTCCACCAGCGGCACTCCCTTGGGGTCGGTACGGCGAACCTCCTCGGGCTGCACCTGGGCGTAGATGTAACCGTTATTGGCGTAGAGCTTCTGAACCTTCTCCGTGGCTTCGTTCCATTGGGTTTGGCTGAAGGGGCGAGAATGGCCCACCGGAGTGCCGTTGGGTCCTACCGGTCCGAATGGGTAGAACGCCCGCAGTTCCTCGGTCGAGAACCGGCGATTGCCCTCGATGTCAAACGCCCCCACCCGGTAATTCTGGCCCTCGTCCACGGTCAGGTGCAGGATGGCCTTGCCGCCGGTGGAATCCGAGATCAGGGAATCCTGGGTGACCTGGAAATCGACGTAGCCGTGATCGGCGTACCAGTTGGGCAGCCGCTCGCGCACATCCTGCTCCACCGTGCGCTCGTCGTACTCCCCTTTCTGGAACCACCAGAACCCCTCCGGGTGGGTGGCCATGTGCTTGATCAGGGCCTGGTCGGTGAAGTGCTTGTTGCCATCCACGACCACCTGGCTGATGGCAACCCGGTTGCCCTCGGTTATATCGAAGACGACCCGGGCCCGGCCAGGCTGCGGGGTAAGCTGCACCACCTTTATCTGGGATGCGTAGTAGCCCTGGTGCTTGTAGAGGGAATCGATGGCGGCGCGCGCCTGTTCCACCGCGTTGCGGTCCAGCGGACGGCCCTCGGTGAGATGAACGCGGCCCTTGACTTCCCCCTCGCCCACCCGATTGACACCGCGCACAGTCCACTTCTCCAGCACCGGGCGTTCCTTCACTCGGACGACCAGCAGCAGGTGCTGTCCCTGATTCCGCTGCTCCACCAGAACGTCGTCGAACTGCCCGGTCTGGAACAGCGCCGTAATGGCCCGCTGGATATCGCGGTAATTGATGGGCTGGTGAACGATGATGCCCGAGCTGCCGATGATCTGGGATGGAGTGAGGCGCTGGTTTCCGTGGACTACGATGCTGTCAACCGCAGGCGGGCCGGGCTCCTGAGCCGCGAGAACCGCCTGCCCTCCCCAGGGGAGAAAACAGGCGGCAAAAAACGAGAGAATACGACGCATCAGCACGGGGCGGAGGGTAAGCGCGGCGGGCCTCCACCGGAAGCCCGCCGCGCGGCACTAGGCCTGGGTACCGGTCAGCGCCCGGAAGACCAACCGTTCGCCGTCCGGCGAAACATCTACTTCGATCTCGTCTCCCCGGCCAAAGTCGCCCATAAGGATCTTCTCGCTCAAAGGATCCTCGATGTAGCGCTGGATGGAACGCTTCAGTGGGCGGGCTCCGTAGTTCTGGTCGTAGCCGTGCTCCACCAAGAATTGAGTGGCTGCCGGCGTGAGCTTGACCTCGTCGCCCAGACGCCGCTGCACCTCGCGCAGCAGGATGGTCACGATCTGTGCGATGTGATCCTTGGCCAGCGGATGGAAGACGATCACGTCGTCCAGTCGATTCAGGAACTCCGGGTTGAAGACCTTGTTCATCTCCTCTTTGACCGTGTCCTGCATTTTTTCAAAGCTCCGGCCCTGATCGCCCCCATGGAATCCGAGCGTCTTGCCCTGCATGATGTCCCGGGCGCCGACGTTGGAGGTCATGATCACGACGGTGTTCTTGAAATCGATCACCCGCCCGTAGTTGTCGGTGAGATGTCCCTCATCGAGCACCTGGAGCAGGATGTTGAACACGTCGGGGTGTGCCTTTTCAATCTCGTCCAGCAACACCACCGAGTACGGCTTGCGCCGAACTGCCTTGGTGAGGGTACCGGAATCCTCGTAGCCCACATAGCCCGGGGGCGCACCGATCAGGCGCGAGACCGAGAACTTCTCCATGTACTCCGACATGTCCACCCGAATAAGAGCGGAGGCGTCGGCGAAGAGAAACTTGGCGAGGGCCCGGGCGAGCTCGGTTTTTCCCACTCCGGTCGGGCCGGAGAAGATGAACGAGCCGATGGGCCGGTTGGGGTCCTTGAGGCCTGCCCGGGAGCGGCGGATAGCTCGGGACACGGCCTTGATCGCCTCGTCCTGACCGACCACGGACCCGTGCAGCTCGTCTTCCATCCGCATGAGTCGGGCGGTCTCGGCCTCCTGTAGCCGGGTGACGGGAATGCCGGTCCAGCGGGACACGATGAAGGCGATGGCCTCCTCGTCGATCACCGGCCGTTTGGTTTGACGCTCCCGTTCCCACTCCTCGTTCTTGAGCCGGATTTGATTTTGCAGGTCGCGCTCCTGATCGCGGAGGGAGGCAGCCCGCTCGAAGTTCTGATCCCGAACGGCGTCTTCCTTCTGAACGTTGACCTTTTCCAGCGCCGTCTTGAGCTCCGCCACCTCGGCCGGTGGTACCTGGGACGCGAGCCGCGCCCGGGCTCCTGCCTCATCGATCACGTCAATGGCCTTGTCTGGCAGGAACCGGTCGGTGATGTAGCGCTCGGAAAGTTCGGCTGCCGCGCTCAGCGTGGCGTCCGGGATGCTGATCCGGTGGTGGTCCTCGTACTTCTTCCGTAGTCCCTTGAGGATCTCGACCGTCTCTCCCACCGTGGGCGGCTCAACCACCACGGTCTGGAAGCGGCGCTCCAGCGCGCCGTCCTTCTCGATGTACTTGCGGTACTCGTTGAGGGTCGATGCGCCAACGCACTGCAGCTCACCCCGGGCCAAGGCGGGCTTCAGCATGTTCGAGGCGTCGATGGCGCCCTCGGCGGCGCCCGCGCCGACCAGCGTATGCAGCTCATCGATGAACAGGATGATCTGCTTGTTCTGGGCAATCTCGTTCATCACGGCCTTGAGCCGCTCTTCGAACTGGCCCCGATACTTGGTGCCGGCTATAACGGCGGCCATGTCCAACGAAAGGACCCGGTGATCCCGGAGCACGTCGGGGCAGAGTCCGTTCGCGATTAGGAGCGCCAGACCTTCCACGATGGCAGTCTTGCCCACACCCGGTTCGCCGATCAGAACCGGATTGTTCTTCTTGCGCCGGGCAAGGATCTCCATGACCCGCTCGATCTCCTTGGCCCGGCCGATGGTCGGGTCGAGCTGCCCTTCAGCGCCGA
>JBJMPB010000615.1:0-5755 GCA_045803455.1 Gemmatimonadales bacterium
CAAGGTGAGGGCCATGAGTGAGAGATTATCCAGGCTGTAACCCAGCAGGTACATCACCGCGAACGTCCCCACCAGCGACATGGGGAGCGCCAGGCTGGGGATCATGGTTGCCCGCAAATTTCGGAGAAACAGGAAGATCACCATCACCACGAGACAGAGCGCGAGGAAGAGGGTGAACTTCACGTCGCTGACGGACGCCTTCACCGTCAGCGAGCGGTCATTCAGGGTGGCGATATCGATCGCGGGCGGGATCTGGGGCCGGAGCCGCTCGACCTCGGCTTTGACCCGCTCCGCCACGGCGACGGTATTGGTCCCGGGCTGCCGCTGTACCGCCAGCACCACGGAGCGCTGCCCGTTGAACCAGCTGGCGCGCTTGGTGTCCTGGATGCTGTCAATGACTCGGCCGAGGTCGCGGAGTCGCACCGGCGCTCCGTCACGATAGGTCACAACCAGGGCGCCAAAGTCCGCGGCGTTGTTGAGCTGACCTTGGCTCTCGACCGAGTAGGCCTTATCGGTGCCCCAGAGAATTCCGGTTGGCAGGTTGACGTTGCCATTCTCGATTGCGGTCGAGACCTCGTCGATACCGATGTTGCGGGAGGTCAATTCCTGGGGGTCGATCTGAATCCGGACGGCGTACTTCATCGACCCGAACACCTGCACCTGGGCGACGCCGTCCACGGTGGACAGCCGCTGGGCCAGGAACGTTTCCGCATACTCGTTGAGCTGGGGCAGCGGGAGCGTGGTGGTGCGCAGGGCATAGTACAGAATGGGCGAGGACGACGGGTCCACCTTCCGGAAGCTGGGAGGCAGCACGTCCCGGGGCAGCTGACGCTGTGCCTGCGAGATAGCGGCTTGGACGTCCTGTGCGGCGGCATCTATGTCGCGGCTGAGCGCAAACTGCAGGGAGATCTGAGAACTGCCCTGAGTGCTGGTGGAGGTCATGGTCTCCACGCCGGGGATGGTGGAGAACTGTTTCTCCAGCGGGGTTGCAACCGACGACGCCATCGTCTCTGGACTGGCGCCGGACAGGCTGGCCGAGACCGAGATGGTGGGATAATCCACGGCTGGCAGATCGCTCACCGGCAACTGCCGGTACGCCACCAAACCAAAGATCAGGATCCCAGCCATGACCAAAGTGGTCATGACCGGCCGACGGATGAACAGTTCGGTGAAGTTCATAGTGCCCCCAGCCGCGAGGTGTCGGCCGCGGCCTTGATCTGAACCTTGGATCCCTGCCGGAGACGGAGCTGTCCGTCGGTCACCACGCGGTCACCTGCCTGGACGTCTCCATTTACGATGGCGTAGTCGCCGGCTGTCCGGCTGACCGTCACCGCCCGGGTGGCGGCAGAATTGTCCTTCTGAATGACGAACACGAAGCTGCCTTGCTGCCCGGCAACAACGGCCGAAGCGGGCACCACCAGGGCGTTCGGCTCGACGTACAACTGCATTCGGACATTCACGAAGGCACCCGGCCACAGCGCTCCGTCATCGTTGGGGAAGCGTCCCTTGAGCAGAATGGTGCCGGTGGCAGTGTCTACCGCATTGTCGATGAAGGTCAACGAGCCTTCGCTCGGCTCGCCCCCGCCGCCCGGCTCGGCCCCGATCACCACGTCCTTTCCGCGATGCTCCTGAAGTAACGGCAGGTTCGGTGCGGGAATCGCGAAGCGGACCAGGATAGGCCGGATCTGGTTGATCGTGACCAGTGGCTGTGACGCATTGGCCCGCACCAGGTTGCCTTCGCGCAGCAACAGGCTGCCGGTCCGTCCGGTAATCGGCGCCCGGATCGTGGCGTACTGCAGGTTGAGCCTTGCCGCCTCTACCGCGGCCCGGCTGCCGGCCAGGCTGGCCCGGGCAGTAGCCGCAGTCGTCCGGATCTGCTCGTATTGCTGTGTGGTCACGTACTGCTTCTCGGCTAAAGCCTGGTAGCGGCTCGACTCCTCAGCTGCGTTTGCCGCCTGGGCACTGTCTCGGACCAGCGCAGCGATCGCCTGGTCCAGCGCAGCCCGGTAGGGCCGAGGGTCCAGCTCGAAAAGCACTTGCCCGCGCTGGACCTCGCCGCCCTCGGTAAAGGCGATCCTCCGCAACGTGCCCTCGACCTGAGATTGGACCGCCACAGTCTGAAGCGGCTCGACCTGGCCGGTGGCTGCCAGCTCAAATGGAACCGAGCGGCGTTCGGCGGTGGCCACCACGACCGGCACTGGAGGGGGCGGGGGCGGATCGCGATCGGAGCAGGCTGCCAGCAACAGCAGTCCGACAGTCAGCGAGCGGAGCGGGGAAGGGTGCATGGTCATCAGCCGCTCACTCCTACCCGATCCATCCGTGAGCCTCGGCCGGACTGCCAATCCGCCAGAGCTTCCTTGATCACCTGGGACATGTAAGTGTATGCCTGCTCGAATTCGGTCAGCCGATCCAGAACCTCACGGCTTCGGATCGGTACGGTGGCACGGGCATCGCCGATCGCGTCCTGAAAGCGCTGCCAGCGAGCTAGGCGCTGGGCCATGGTATGGGTGAAGAGATCCCCGGGGATGCGATAGTAGTCGCGGCGGTCGGCCGGCCGACTGACCTGCTCCAATACGCCGCGGTGCTCCAGCAGCCGGGCATTGGTGCTCACACTGGCCTTGCTGACCCGCAGCTCGGCGGCCAGATCGTCGAGGGACCGGGGTTTCTCGCTGACCAGCAGGAGACCGAAGATCCGCCCGGCAATGCGAGGGAGGCCGTCGGCCTCGAGGGCCAGTCCCATTCGCTCAACGAAGTGCGCGGTACGTGTATCCATGATGTGCCTCGCCCAATCGGGCACCTAGGTTAGTTCGTTCAATACTAACTTAACGGATAGCAGGCCATCGCAATGTGTCGTCCGGCACGCATGCGCCGAAGCTTGAGTTCGGACATACGAAGAGCGTGCAACCACCGTTGGTGGCTGCACGCTCCGGAAGCTGAGATCGGGTGAAGCCTAGTTGCTGCCCAGCCGGATCCGCTCGATTCGCCGGTTCTTGGCTTGGGTGTTGTAGATCCTGAGGCTCACGATATCCCCGGCCTTGTAATTCTTAAGGGCCTGTCGCAGGTCGGCCGGATTCTTCACCGGCTTCCCTTCGAGATCCAGAATAATGTCTGGGCCCCCATTGTCCGGTCCGGCCACCTCGCCGTAGGCAGGACCACCCGGGGTCACACCGGTCACCAGCACGCCCCGCTGGTCAGCCGGCAACTCGAGCTGCTGCACGTCCTCCCGGTCGAGGGACTGCACGGTGACACCCAGCAGATCAATGGACGTGGCGGCGGCGTCATCGACGGTGTCGCCGTTGTCACTCCTGTTGTCAGAACGGCCGGCCAGCTCGCGGGTGGACTTCACCTCCTGAAGTGGGACGTCGTAGGTCTTCCGGACTCCGCCCTTGCGAGCCACTTCGACCTTGACCTTCTCACCGGGCTTCCGGAATCCGACCTGCTGCTGCAGCTGGCCAACGTACTCGACCGGCTTGCCATCGAGCGCAATGATGATATCGCCCTCCTGCAGGCCGGCCTTGCGGGCGGGGGAATCTTCGGTGAAGTCCTGCACCAGCACGCCACGGATGTCCGGCAGACCCACATACTCGGCGTCATTGGCGGTGGCGTTCTGAACGCTGACTCCCAGTGCGGCGCGATGCACCCGGCCATCGGCGATGATCTGATCCATCACTTTGTGCGCCAGGTCGATCGGTATGGCAAAGCCGTAACCGGAATAGAACCCGGTTTGGCTGGCGATGGCCGAATTAACCCCGATCACCTCTCCCTTCACGCTGACCAGCGGCCCACCAGAATTGCCCGGGTTGATAGCGGCATCGGTCTGGATGAAGTCCTGGATGCTGCGATCGGATTGGCCGGGCAGGGCCAGGGTCCGGCCCTTGGCGCTGATGATCCCCGAGGTAACCGTGAAGGTCAGGTTATCACCCAGGGGGTTACCCACGGCCAGAACCCATTCGCCGACCCGCGCGTCATTGCTGCTGCCGAGAGGTGCCGGTATGAGGTTGGGAGCATCGATCTTGAGCACGGCCAGGTCGGTGTTGGGATCGGTGCCCACCACCTTGGCCTTGAACTCCCGCCGGTCGAGCAGACGCACTGTCACCTGGTTGGATTCATCCACCACGTGATTGTTAGTCAGGATGTAACCATCCTTGGAGACGATGAAGCCGGAGCCGGAGCTCTCCTGAAACTCGGGCTCCTGCATCGGGGGAAAGCCGCGGAAGAACCGCTCGAACCCCGGGGGCACCTGCATCCGGGGGGCATTTTGCGCGGTCTGGTTCTTCCGCCCTGACTTGATGTACACCACGCTGGGCTTGACGTGCTCTGCCACCGACGCAAACGACTCACTGAGGTTCTGGAGTGCCGCAGCGCCGGCTGGAGCATCCAGATTGGTTGAGGCAGTGCTGTACGCGGCGCCCTGCTGTTGGGCCGCCGTTTGATACGGCAGATGAAAGAAGCCCGCGGTCAGCAGACCCAGGGCAAAAGCCAATCCGACGCCGCCGGAGCGTAATCGGCGAAGCCATCCGTGCGACATAAGAAACTCCCGCAAAGAGATCAGTAGTTCCGGAGCCGATTGCCCCGTTCGGATACTGTGATGTCTGTGCGGGAGCTTTCGTCGCGGCTAACCGGCGGTATTGCCGCCGAGAACCGGAAGAATCTCGCCGCTTATGTAGCTGGAGCAGGCCGGGGCCGCCAGGAACACGTAGGCCGGGGCGACCTCCTCCGGCTGGGCCGGCCGCTTCATCGGCACCTTGCTCCCGAACTCGGACACCTTTTCCGGATCCACATCGGCCGGATTCAGCGGCGTCCACACCGGTCCCGGAGCAACGCAGTTTACCCGGATACCCTTCTCCACCAGGTTCTGAGCTAGAGACTTGGTGAAGGCATGAATGGCGCCTTTGGTGGCGGAGTAATCGAGCAGATCCTTGCTGCCATCTATCCCGGTGACGGACCCGGTGTTGATGATGGCACTGCCTTCACCAAGGTGGGGAAGCGCTGCCCGCGCCATATGGAAATAACCGTAGATGTTGGTCTTGAAGGTGCGGTCCAGCTGCTCCTCGGAGATGTCTTCCAGCGAATCCGCGTGTTCCTGAAAGGCGGCGTTGTTTACCAGGATATCCAGCCGGCCCAGCTGCCGGGTGGTATTCTCCACGGCGGTGCGGCAGAACTCGGGATCGGTCACATCGCCCGGGAACAGGATAGCCCGGCGGCCCTCGGCTTCCACGGCACGCCGAGTCTCTTCGGCATCCTCATGCTCATTCAGGTAGACGATGGCAACATCGGCTCCTTCGCGAGCATACAAGACCGCCACTGCCCGGCCGATGCCTGAGTCTCCTCCAGTAATCAGGGCCACCATGCCGGCGAGTTTCTCGGAGCCGCGGTATTCCGGAGCCTCGTATTGCGGCCTGGGCTCCAGTTCACTCTCCCGGCCCGGCTTTTGGAGATGCTGCTTGGGAAGGGGCGGCTCCGGGTAGCGCCGCACCCCGGCCTGGACCGCGCCCTGCTGTTTGGAGTCTCCCGACTTGCCTTTCCGCCGCGATTCGGCATCACGTTGCAGCTTCCGGTGAGACTCAGCAGTGGCCTCTCCGGCTGCCTCATGGCCCTGTTTCTTCTTGCCCTGCCACCGGGTGCTCTTTTTCTTGACTGCCACGACGTCCTCCTGATTGACGATGAAATGGCGCGCAGGTTTGGTGGCCGATGATTGCCTGCCGTTCAATTTTGGGATGTGACAATGCTCACCCGGCGAGCCTCGGCGGATCGG
>JBJMPB010000639.1:0-3191 GCA_045803455.1 Gemmatimonadales bacterium
CTCGCTTCTGGCTGATAGTGGGCGGCCAGAAGCTGTGAATCACATCGGTGGAGAGCAGCTCCAGCGCGACCGGCCGCCCCACCGGGATGTGCAGCTCATTGGCCGTGGTGAACCAGTTATGCGCCACCGAATCGCGGTACCGCAGCTCCCACCACCACTGGTGGCCGATGACCCGGACCTGCAACGCGTCCTTGCCGAGCCCGCGAGTGAGTTGCCGCCCCACCGCGACATCGTAGACCAGAAATCCAAACAGGATCAGTACGGTCACGGCCGTCGCGATGCTCACCGCGGTGGTCAGCGATCGCTCCCGCCCGGGGTCGGTTTCCGGAGCCTCGGCGCCGCGCCGGCGGAATGCGGAGAGGAGCAGCGCCAGCACCACCAGGACGAACACCACGGCAGAAACGACATACATCGCATCCCACAGCCGATCGATCAGCCGGGTCTGCGGACTGCTGGGGTTCAGTACCGAGTGAGATTGCTGCAGCAGGCTGAGCATGGCCAGCTCCGTCATTGCCGCTCAGCCGAAGGGGGAACAGCTGACTGCACCGGCTTGGCCTTGTCGGCGGCCTGCTCCTGGCTCCGCACCTGCATATCGTCGTTGCGTCCCGTCGCCACGTCCTTCCGCAGCAGCCCGCTCATCGAGCGCACGTAGGCCACGATTTGCCAGATCTGGTCCGGATTGATCTTGCCGCCGAAAGAGGGCATGCCGTTAGGCCTCCCCTCGGCAATGGTCTCGAAGATGTTCTCCGGCCTGCTGCCGTAGACCCACTCATCGTCCATCAGCGGGGGACCGATACCACCACCGCCCTGAAAGTGACAGCCGGAGCAGTTGAAAGAGTTGTAGAGCGTCTTGCCCTGAGAGACGCCGTAGGCGTTCTGCTCGTACGGGCCGTTCATCGATCCGCTCCGGACCGGGGGTCCGGGTTGGAGTCCGGTCTGCCGAGCCGCGGGCATGGTGGAGGTGGCGCTCGGCGGCATACCCTGGAAGTTCCGCTCCTCCCGCTGGCAGGCCACCAGCATCACGCCAAGCAGACAAAGGCTGCCCGTTCGCTTCATGTCACGGAAGGGAGAACACATACAGCATTCCGCCTTTCGTCGTTGCCTGAGGCAGATCCTTCATCGCGTTGACGAACCCGAGCGCGGCGCTCGAATCTCTGATGTCCAGACCACCGGCCACCACGGCTCCGGCCCATCCACCCACACCGGAGAGCACCGCCACGTATTCCTTGCGGTCCGGACCCCGATATACGATCGGCTGTCCGACGATGCCGGAGCCCACCTTGAACTTCCACAGCTCGGAACCGTCTCGCGCGTTGAGCGCCTTGAACCAGCCATCCATGGTGCCGTAGAACACGACGTCTCCGGCGGTCACCACGGTTCCGCTCCAGACCGGGAACTTCTCCTTCACCTTCCAGACAGCCTTGCGCTCCACTGGACTCCAGGCGGTGACTTCTCCCCGGTGACCGCCGGGTCCCGCGTACATCTTTACGATCGCTGCCACGTACGGCGTGCCCGAGATGTAGTTGGCCTCGACGCCCTCTTCGTCCTGGCAGAGATTCTGGTGCGGTATGTACAGCAGCCGGGTGCGCGGTGAGTAGGAGGACGGCTGCCAGTCCTTGGCACCCGGAGCCGCGGGGCAGATCTCCCGCACCACCTTGCCGGTCTGAGGCGCCTTTTCCGGCACCTCGATGGGACGGCCGGTCTTGAGATCGATGCCCTTGGTGGTGGTGATGTAGCCGTAGGGATCGGCCGAGAGAACTTCACCGGTGGTGCGGTCGAGCACGTAGATGTAGCCATCCCGCTCCGGCCGGACGAGAACCTTCCGCATCTGGCCTTTGATCGGCAGATCCAGCAGAACCAGCTCGTTGACGCCGTCGTAGTCGAACAGGTCGTGCGGGCTCCACTGATAACTCCACACCGCCTGACCGTCATCTGGGTCTCGGGCAAACATGGCCGCGGTCCATTTGTTGTCGCCCGGTCTCACATCCGGGTTCCAGGGACCGGGGTTGGCAGTGCCGTAGTAGATCAGATCGAGATCGGGGTCGTAGGAGATCCAGCCCCATACGCCGCCGCCGCCGATCTTCCAGGCATCGCCCGGCCAGGTGGAGACACCGAGATCCTTGCCCTTGTCATGGGAGTAAAACGGCTTGAACCGGGAACCGATCAGGACGTCCTTGTCGGGACCGGTGTGGTAGGCTCTCCATGCGAGCTTCCCGGTCTTGGCATCGAGCGCTGTCAACCAGCCGCGAACACCGAATTCTCCGCCGCTGTTTCCCACCAGGACTTTGCCCTTGACCACCAGCGGTGCCATGGTGGTGCTCTCACCCTTGTTGATGTCACCGACCCGGGTGCTCCAGACCTCTTTCCCCGTCTTGGCATCAACCGCGTGCGTGGTGGCGTCGAGACTGTTGAAGTAAATCTTTCCGTCATAGAATGCCGCGCCCCGGTTCACCAGGTCGCAACAGGCCACGCCCTGCGATGCCAGCGCGGGATTCGGCTTGTAGGTCCACTTTGCCGGTGCGCCAGGCTGAGTGAGATCTAAGGCGTACAGGTAATTCGGGAACGGCGTCACGATATACATCGTGTTGTCGACAACCAACGGCGCCGCTTCGTGGCCCCGCGTCACCCCGGTGGAGAAGGTCCACGCCAGCTTCAACTGACCCACGTTCTGGGCGGAGATTTGACTCAGTGAGCTGTAGCGAGTGGATGCGTAGTTCCGGGCGGGCATGATCCATTGCCCGTCATCCGCACTGTCCGAGGTGGCTGGGGCGGAGACTCGGGCGGGGAGACGGGCCGTATGCTGACCGGGGGGCACCGGGCGATCCGGTGAACGCGAACACCCAGCCAGAACGAGGAGGGCGCCACCGATCCGGGTACACCTGCCGATCTGCGAGGTCACGTCATCCTGCCGATACGAGGTGCCGCAATCATGGCCAGCAAAGGTCAACGCTGCTGTGACCCACGCTACAAAGGCATGGGCTGTTTATACTATTCAGCCCATGCGAACCATTATCGAGCCGTTCAAGATCAAGGCCGTTGAGCCCATTCGGATGACGACGGCCGAGGAGCGGGATCGGAAGCTGCGCGCTGCCGGGTTCAATGTTTTTCTGCTGTCCGCCGAGGACGTGCTCATCGATCTGCTGACCGACAGCGGCACGGCAGCAATGAGCTCGGAGCAATGGGCCGCGGTG
>JBJMPB010000662.1:0-3090 GCA_045803455.1 Gemmatimonadales bacterium
GAGAAGGCGGATGCCTGGAGCTACCTGATTGAGAGTCTCATTCGGGGTTTCTCGGGCACACCACGGCCGAGGACGCCGGCATGATCGTTTTCTCGAGGCTTGCGGTCGGCCCGGCACTTCCAGGGGGTCAGCTGGGTGAACCGGGCGTACCGCTCCTCGCGAGGCGATCAGCGCCCTGGTCAGAGATCCAGGCTCACCGATCGACAGACTCTCTCTCCGGCATCACAGACGCTGGCGCGGAGCTTCCCCCGCCACCGCGCTTGCCGGCCGGCGGCGATCGCCGTGGGTGGGTCGGCGAAGTAGGCCGAGTCAGCGGTCAGCTGGGGCGAGTCGAACCGAATCACTCTGCCGTCCGGCAGCTCCAGTGCCGGCTTGAGCCGAGCGTTCAGCTTGAGGCCGGGCGCGGCCAGCAGGGTCAAACGGGTATTTGCCCCTACCAGCTCTATCCCCAGGCGCAATGGGTCCGAAGAACCAGCTCCCTGACAGCTCGCTAGCCAGACCAGCCCGGTCAGCCTCGCCCAGGATTTTCTCATTCTCACTCCTGCAGCAGTTCTTGAATCCGCCGATCCCAGGTCTGGTAATTCCGGTCGTTCAGGTGGAACTCGCCGGCGCCCTCGTAGCGGATCTCGCCCTTCTTGTCGATCAGCACGAAGCTGGGCCAGTAGCGAATACCATACAGATTCCAGGTGCGGGAGTCGTTGTCCTGGGCGTTGGGATATTCGATCCGGTACTGCTTCAACGCCCGCGCGACGTTCGCCTTGTCGTGCTCGCCCGCATAGGGCGGGAATTCGGGGGTATGGATCCCGATGACGACCAGGCCCTTATCGCGATACCGCCGATCGAAGTCGACCAGCGAGGGCACCGTGTTGGTGCAGTTGTAGCAGGTGAATACCCAGAAATTGAGGAGGACCACCTTGCCGCTGAGATCTTTCAGCGTGAGCGGAGTCGCCGTGTTGAGCCAGCTCTGGTTCTCCCAGGAGGGCGCGGGGCGGCGGGCCACCAGAGTGGAGTTTGTCCGAGTCGGGAGACTGGGGGCGAGACCCAGCGTCCCGGCCAGGACCAGTGTGGTCGTCAAAGCAAAGGACCGCAACGGACCCATCCTGAGCTCCGGAAGTTGATGAATAGATAACGCGGCTCGGGAGGTTCCGGTTCTCCCCGGAAATAGGTGGGTCGAATTCCTGCCCCCTCGTTCGTCATGTGAGCAGAGGGGCGGTCTCATCTCTAATCGAAAAGGGAAAGCGATGACTGATCATAAGACTGGAACCCGCGCCGAGTGGCAGGCGGCTCGCGCTGACCTGGCCAGGCTGGAGGAGGAGCACGCGAAGCAGAACGCGGAAATCAAACGCAAACGGCTGGAGCTGCCCTGGGTCCCGGTCGAAAAGGAATACGTGTTCCAGACCGAAGCCGGCCCCAGGACGCTGGCCGATCTCTTCGAGGGGCGCTCCCAGCTCCTCGCCTACAACATCATGTTCGGGCCCGACGACGAGCTCGGCGCCTGTCCCGGATGCTCGAACCTGGTGGATCATCTCGACCCCGCCGCGCTGCACCTCCGACACCGGGACGTGACCCTGATCCTGTTCTCCCGCGCGCCGATCGATCGGCTCGTCGCCTACCAGCGGCGGATGGGTTGGCAGCTCCCCTACGTGTCGACCTACGGAACCGACTTCCCGTTCGATTTCGGGCTTGCGCTCACCAAGGAGCAGGCGAGGAAGGTGCCCGAGATCACCTCAATGGTGGACGCTCCGCCGGAATGGCTCCAGGACTGGAGCAAGCAGACCGGCGCGAGGCTCGAGGATGGCCTCCGGGAGAGTCCGAGCTGGATTGCGTTCGCTCGTGAGAACGGGACCGTCTATCACACCTACACCGTTTCGGCCCCCGACCCGTTCGTTGCTCCCTATTACACGTTCCTGCTGGAACGGACGCCCAAGGGCGCCGACGAGTCCGAGCCGCGAGCGTGGCGCAAGGACGAGTACCCGGAGTCGGCTAATTTGGCTGGGTGATCCACACCACGGTCCTCCATCAGGGCGCCGGCCACTATTCCAGGGATACCGGCGCTCACCTACCAGGAGGACTCATGCCGGAAAAAGAGACGATTGAGCGCGCCCGAGAAGACGCTCGCGAGGGAAAGTCGCCGTCCACCCAGGCCGGCGAGTTCGTGCGGGAAGAAATCCATCACATCCGGGAAGGGAAGCACGGCGCCCGCTCCACCCAGCAGGCGATCGCGATCGGGCTATCGAAAGCGCGCCGAGCCGGAGTGCAGCTCAAGCCGCCCAGGAAAGGCACCACCTCCGAAGCAACTCGCAAAGCCGCCGCCCGCGACTCCCGAAAGGGCCGGACCGGTGGCAAGAAGAAGACGTCGTCCCGGCGCTCGCGGGCGATGCTGAAGCGACTCAAGCGCGAAGGCCGGAGCGCTGCGTCTTCCCAATCACTCGCGAGACAGGCCCGGTCAGCGGCACGCCGCCGCAGCGCGGCGAGCAGGTCGGCGTCGGCCAAGAAGGCGGCGCGCACCAAGGGGCCGGCCAAGCGGCGGGCCGCCGCGAAGAAAGGGGCGAGGACGAGGGCCAGAAAGCAGTGAGCGGTGAGCGGTGAGCGGTGAGCGGTGAAATACAGTGAGCGGTAAGCGGTAAGCGGTGAGTGGGAACGCGGTGAGCGGTAACAGGTAAGCGGTAAGCAGGGTTACAACCTGCGTCGTGATTTGAGTAGGCCGAGGAGGAGGCGCTGGCTCCGCTGGTTGCGGGCAAGCAGTTGTCTTACGACCTCAGCGGCCACCACCTCCCCGTCCAGAGCGATCTCAAGCAGCTCTCCGGTCTCCACAGCCGACCCATATGCAATCGCCAAGTGACGAGTGAACGAAGGCGAGTCTGCGTAGGCGTATCCTTCTGCGATGTTGAGTTGCACCGATAAGGATGCTCTCTGGAGCTGTGAGAACAGCGCCGCCGCATAGGGCTTCCAGCTATTCCTGGCCAGACGAAGGGTTCCCAGGACGACTGCCCGAGCCTCCTGCCAGGCCTCGAGGGAACGATGGTCTCGCACGACTCATGATAAAGGAGCGGACACTGATCTCGGGGACCCATTTCACGCAATCCTCAT
>JBJMPB010000665.1:0-4247 GCA_045803455.1 Gemmatimonadales bacterium
AACACCGAGCTGTTCCTGATCGGTGCCGCGGTTCTGGTGGGCATTGTGGGACTCGTGGCCGGCTGGAGAGCTACGCTGAAGCGACCCATTCCGGTGGCGGCTGAAGCTCCGGCGGACACTGGATTTTGGCGGGTGGTGTACCGGAAGTATTACATCGATGAGATCTATGACGGCCTGATTGTGCGGCCTCTGGTTTGGCTGTCCCGAGTGGTTCTCTGGAAAGGGGTCGATCAAGGCGTGGTAGATGGCGCCGCGGTGAACGGCACCGCACGACTGTCCCGCGGCCTGGGCTGGCTGGGCAGCCGGCTGCAAACCGGACAGGTCGGAATTTATGTCGTGCTGTTCCTGGTGGGCGCTCTGTGGATCCTGCACTCTGTGGTTCGGTGACCGGCCGATGACCCAGCTCCTCGATTCCATCCACTACAGCCAGTGGATTCTGCATGCGCTGATTTTGTTGCCACTGGCTGGAGCGGTGCCCATCCTGCTCGGGGAGGAACGGACCGCCAAGCGGACGGCGCTGGTGGTCACCCTGCTCGAGCTGGTCTTGTCGCTCGGCCTGTGGTGGGCTCTCGATCCAGCTGACGGCGGGATGCAGCTGGTTTCCAGTGCTCCCTGGATTCCCCGCTGGGGCATCAGCTACAGGGTGGGAATTGACGGCATCTCTCTGTTCATGGTCTTGCTCACCACCGTCATGATGCCGCTCAGCGTGCTGGCGAGCTGGACATCCATCACCCGGCGGGAGCGGGCGTTCTACGCCCTCATGCTTGCGCTCCTGACCGGGCTGGTCGGCGTCTTTATCGCCCTCGATCTGTTTCTCTTTTACGTCTTCTTCGAGGTGATGCTGATCCCGATGTATTTCATCATCGGGATCTGGGGCGGCGCCAATCGCCTCTACGCGGCCATCAAGTTCTTCATCTATACTATGGCCGGCTCGCTCCTGATGCTGGTGGCCATCGTGGTGATGGCATGGAAGGTAGGGTCGGCCACCGGAGTCCTATCGTTCAGCTACGAGCATCTGCTGGCCAGCGCCGGCACCCTCGGCTCGGCCGCGCCCTGGCTGTTCGCGGCTTTCTCTCTGGCATTCGCAATCAAGGTCCCGGTGTTCCCGCTGCACACCTGGCTTCCCGATGCGCACGTCGAGGCACCCACGGCCGGCAGCGTTCTGCTGGCCGCCATCATGCTCAAAATCGGAACCTACGGCTTCCTCAGATTCGCCGTGCCGTTCTTTCCCCAGGTGGCCCTTTCGCCCGAGGTCACTCAGCTGATGGTGCTGCTCGCCGTCATCGGAATTATCTACGGCGCTCTGGTGGCAATGGTGCAGCCCGACATCAAGAAGCTCGTGGCGTACTCCTCGGTCAGCCACCTGGGTTTCGTGATGCTGGGAATCTGGGGCGTCAGCGTCATCAGTGTGCAAGGCGCGCTCATGGTGATGATCAGCCATGGGATCTCAACCGGAGCGCTGTTCCTGCTGATTGGGATGATTTACGAGCGGCGGCATACCCGGCTGATCGACGACTACGGCGGCATCGCCCGGGTTGTTCCGCTATTCAGCTTGATACTGACCGTCGTAGCGCTCTCCTCGATCGGCCTGCCCGGTCTCAATGGCTTTGTGGGCGAGTTCCTGGTGCTGCTCGGCAGTTTCGGGGCATATCCCTGGGCCACCGGCATTGCCACTACCGGCGTCATCTTTGCCGCCGCGTACCTGCTCTGGGCCTTGCAGCGGATGATCTTCAACCGGTTGGACAACCCGGAAAACGAGCGACTGACTGACTTGAACCGAAGAGAGCTCGCGGTGCTGATTCCCCTGATTATCGGGATCGTCTGGCTGGGGCTGTTCCCCGGTCCGGTGCTCCGGCGAATGGAGCCGGCAACCCAGCGGTTTGTCGAGGGCACCCAGTCGCAGGGCGGATCGGCGAGGCTTGGCGCCACGGTGCACCCGCTCCAGGGGAGCCGCTGATGCAGCTCGACCTGAGCACCCCGCAGGGCGTTACGCTCGGATTGCTCCCGGAAATTTTTCTGTCGGGCTGGGCTCTGGTGGTTCTTCTGGTGGCCAGCTGGCGACACAGCACCGCCGAGGACAGCCGGCTGGCCGGGTGGTTGAGCCTGGTGGGCATCGCCGTCAGCGCCGCCGGTCTGGCTTGGCTCTGGGTCAATGACGCAACGCCTCTGGGGTTGGCCCAGATGATGGCCCTGGACCCGTTCCGCTATGCTGCCGATGCATTGATTCTGCTGTCTACCGCCGGTGCCATCCTGCTCTCTCTGGGCTACCTCGAGCGCGAGCTGCTGCTGGCTCCCGAGTACTACGCTCTGCTGCTTCTCTCGGCTGTGGGAATGATGTTCATGGCGGGCGCCGAAGACCTGATCGTGCTCTTTCTGGGGCTCGAGGTGATGTCGGTTGCCGTCTATGTCCTTGCGGGGTACAACCGAGCCAACGCGTGGTCGTCGGAAGCGGCGCTCAAATACTTCCTGATCGGCGCCTTTGCCTCCGGTTTCCTGCTCTACGGCATCGCTCTGGCCTACGGTGCAACCGGCACCACGAATCTCTCCCTGATCGGGGCGCAGTTCGCCGGCGGACAGCTGTCACTCATGGCCCAGCTGGGTCTCGGCCTCCTGCTGATCGGGTTCGCTTTCAAGGTGGCGGCGGTGCCGTTCCACATGTGGGCCCCTGACGTGTATGACGGCGCGCCCACACCGGTCACGGCGTTCATGGCCACCGGTGTAAAGATCGCGGCCTTTGCCGCGCTGGTACGAGTTCTCATGGAAGGATTCCCTGCGGCCGCAAGCGTCTGGCAGCCGATCATTGCAGGTCTGGCCATTGCTTCCATGGTGGTGGGAAACCTGATCGCGCTGGCACAGCGGACCCTGAAACGCATGCTGGCTTACAGCTCCATTGCTCACGCCGGCTACCTGCTCGCTGCGGTGTGGCCCGGCACCCGCCTGGGCTCTGGTGCCGTGCTGCTGTATCTCATGGCGTACAGCCTCACCACGATTGCCAGTTTCGGCTTTTTGGCAGCGCTCGGTCGTCACGGCGAACGGACCGTAACGTTCGACGATATCGCCGGTCTCTCGGCCAACCGACCCTGGATTGCCCTGGGACTGAGCCTGTGCATGCTGTCTCTGCTGGGATTTCCGGGCACCTTCGGCTTCATCGGGAAGTGGTACATCATCTCCGCCCTGATTGCGGAGGGCCAGATGATCCTTCCGGTGATTCTGGTTGTTACCAGCGTCATTTCCGCCGGGTATTACTTGCCGGTGATCATGTCCATGTATATGAAGACGGCTCCGAGCGACGAGCTGCAGCGCGATATGCGGCTCTTCCCATCGGCCGCCGGAATCATCGGCCTGTCTCTCGTCGCCGTACTCGTCTTTGGCATCTGGCCCCGGGAAGCGCTTGACGCAGCCGTGAAGAGTGCCGGAACGTTGACCCAGACGGGTACACCGGTGGCCCGGCAGTAACGTCAAAACGGGACTCTGACTCGCATGAATGTTCCGAAATCAATATTCCGGCAATACGATGTTCGAGGTCTGGTTGACCGGGAGCTGACGCCCGACTTTGCCCGGGCGCTGGGCCGTGCCTTCGGCAGTGTAGCAGCTGACCGTCTGGGCAGAGCCCCCGTCATCGCCGTCGGACGCGACAACCGGCCCTCAGGCCCGGCCCTGTCAGAGGGAGTGCGCCGGGGCATCGCCGAGTCGGGCGGCACGGCCATCGATGTGGGCACTCTGCCCACACCCGCTCTGTATTTCGGTGTTTCCGCGATCAAGACCGACGGAGGTCTCCAGGTTACCGGCTCGCACAACCCGCCCGAGTTCAACGGCTTCAAGATGGTGCTGGCGGGTGAAGCCTTTCACGGCGACGACATCCTGGAGCTGTGGGAGATCATCATGGCCGAGCGGTGGCGGTCGGGTAAGGGCAAGGAGACCTCTGACAGCTCGGTGCTTCAGCGCTACCGCGAAGGGATCATCAGCCGGCACAAGCTGGAGCGTCCGGTGCGTGTCGCGGTGGACTGTGGCAACGGCGCAGGAAGCCTGGTGGCCGTCTCAACGCTGCAGGGACTCGGCGCCGAGGTGACGCCCTTGTTCTGCGAGTCGGATGGGACCTTCCCCAACCATCATCCGGATCCCACGGTCCCGGAGAATCTGCGCGATCTGCAGGCGGAGGTGCGGCGGGGCGGCGCGGAGCTGGGCATCGCATTCGACGGCGATGCCGACCGGATCGGGGCGGTGGACGAAACCGGCGAGATTATCTA
>JBJMPB010000675.1:0-3834 GCA_045803455.1 Gemmatimonadales bacterium
ACTTCTCTGTCCGACCTCGAGAGCGCGACGGCTCGGATGGGCGTGTCACTGGTCGTAGTCGCTGGGAGCGGCGGTACACCAGGCGCGAGCCCGTTAGGGGGGTTCGTCCCTGCGCCCGACCGGGAATATCTGCTGGTGGCATTGGTGAGGGGTGAAGGCACGGCGGCGCGGAACGGCGGCGCCGATCACATCGTTCGCCTGCCCTTCGACCCCGGAACCTTTACAGCGGAGATCCTGCGCCGGCTCGCTCCAGTTTTGCCTGCTGATACGCCATCCCCTTGAGCCGAATGACCCGCTGCTGAATCGGTGGGTGCGAAACCATCACATCCGCCAGCAGCCCCTCCCTGGAAGCGAGAGCAGTTGGGGCGGGATCCACGATGCACAGATGCGCTGCGCCCTGGGTGATCGCGCGGGTAGGCTCGGCAGCCGACGCCAGTTTCTCCAAGGCCGTGGCCAGCGCCATCGGATTCCGGGTGAACTGGGATCCGCTGGCATCGGCCAGGTACTCCCGCTTTCGGCTCACCGCCATCGCGAGCAGCCGGGATACTACCGGCGCAATCACCAGGGTTAGCAGCCAGAGGGCCAGGATTACCAGGGCCAAAGGGTTCGAGCCTTTGCTGCCGCTCCGCTGCCCACCTGCCCCGCTGCCCCGCCGGATCGCTCCCCGCCCCAGCATGCGCCCCATCCCGTCAGACATGAGGGCAATGGCGCCCACCATTCCAGCCAGCAGCGTCATCAGCCGGATATCCAGGTTGCGGATATGGGCCATTTCGTGGGCCACGACCGCCTGCAGCTCATCACGTGACAGCAGATTCAGCAGGCCCTCGGTTACCGCCACGCTCGCGGTTGCAGCGTCGTGCCCGGTGGCAAAGGCGTTAGGGTCCGGATCGGGCACGATCCAGATCTTCGGCCGGGGCAAACCCGACGCGATCGCCATTTCCTCCACCACGTTCACCAGCTGCTTTTGCTGCGGTGTGGCCGGCTCGATCAGCTCCCAGGCGCCGGTGGACCAGAGCACGCGGTTAGGGCCATAGTGCCAGGCGTGCCAGCAGATGCCGGCGGCGGCAAGCGTACTGAAGATGCCGATGAAGGGAACGACGTGGCGGTACTGGGAAGGACCAGCGTTACTGGTCAGCAGGTAGAATCCAAAGTCTCCGCCGAAGCCCACCCAGGCGAAGAACAGCACAAACCCGATGATCAGCCAGCGCGAGCGGCGTCGATTGGCCTCCTGTTGAGCAAAGAGATTGACGTCCTCGCTCACGAAGCCGGTTTGTTCAGCGAGAGGTCAACTACCGGGACCGCTCGTTCCCCGGCATCCTCGATCTCCCACAGCTCGGCCGGAGAGGCCTTGGCCAGGCCGGCGACGAGGTTGGTGGGAAATTGCATCTGCTTGGTGTTGTATTGGGTGGCGACGTCGTTGTAGAGCTGGCGGGCAAATCCGATCTTGTTCTCGGTACTGGTCAGCTCCTCCTGAAGCACGGCCACGTTGCCGGTGGCCTTGAGGTCGGGATAGGCCTCGGTCAGCGCGAACAGCCGGCCCAGAGCCTGGGTCAACTCCCCCTCCGCCTGAGCGGTCTGGCGCACCCCGGTAGCGCTCACCGCCCGGTTCCTGGCGGAGATCACCGCATCGAGCGTAGAGCGCTCGAAGTCCATTGCTCCTTTGACGGTATTTACCAGGTTGGGGATCAGGTCGTGGCGCCGCTTGAGCTGCACATCGATCTGCTTCCAGGCATTGATCACCTGGTTCTTCAACGAGACCAGGCCGTTGTAGGCGCCGATCACCCACAACGCCAGTGCCGCAAGGACGACCAGCAGGACGACCGTGCTCATGTCAGATTCCCTATCTGGGTGAGAGTGTCTATTCGGCCCTTTCGCTGCCCAGTACCGGCTGGTCGAACATCTCCGAATCGGCCAGAGCTGAGCTCCAGGCCGGTGCCTCCATCCCAGACAGCTCGGGTGGATTCTGAGGGGTGACTTCGAGACCGATGACTGATGCCAGCGCCTGACGAAGCGCCTCGGCGATGACGGTGGGATCGCGGTTCAACCGAAGAGCAGGATGCTGCTCGTCCATCAGGACCTCCACTCCCGGCGCAACCGGGATCCGGCGGCAGGTGGATCCGGCCGAGCTCAGACCTTCTACCGGAGCCAGCCAGGCCATGACCGCGCGGCCCACTCTTCCCCGGCCGGTGCCGGGCGTTCGGAGCAGCGGCAGCTGATCGGGCGGTGGCAGCCCCGGGCCCAGCGCGCTGGCGGCACGGCGCTCGATCAGGTCGCCGGTCATCCCGGCAAACTCCTTCAGCATAGCATCCAATGTCGCCCCCTCCATCTGTCGCAGCTTTATCGCCAGGACCTGCAGCAGGTGACGGTAGGAGTAGACGGCTGCAGTGCCACGTCCATCGGGAGGGCTGACCAGTCCTCGCGCCACATAGAATCGAATGGTGCGTTCGCTGGGGCGGGCTCGGGCGGCGGCATTCACCGGCACCACCCCGGAGGCATCGAGGATTCCTCCGGCGAGCGCTGCCAGATCCCGTAGTCCCCAGGGCGCCAGAGCCCGGTATTCCCTCAAGGTGGTGAGTGGGTCGGAGGGCGCGTGAGTAGCAGGATTCATGGATTCCCGTTTCCCTCCCGGATGTCGGAGTCGGGCTCGAGGTCGGCCAGCACCCCGCTGACGGTGGTCGCCAGGGTGTCCAGGCTGAAGGGCTTATGGAGTACGCGGCAGCCGGCCAGTTCGATGGGCCAGTCAGGCTGGGGCGGCAGAGGATCTCCACTCATCAGGATCACCCGACCCAGCAGCCGGGGCCACTTTCGAACGATGGCCAGGAAGAAAGTGTCTCCGGAGATCTGCGGCAGTCGAAGATCGAGCAGCACCACGTCGAAGATGGTTTCCCCCAGCACCTGATACGCGGAGTTTGGATCGCCCACCGACACGACCTCATAGTGATGGCCGCGGAGCTCGCGCTCCAGAGTACGGCGGAGGCCCGGCTCGTCGTCGACGATGAGGACCCGGTACCCGTTCACGAGGCGGCCTGGGTCATCGGCTTCAGGTACCGATCGGTCACGGTCATCAGCGCCTCTTCGGTCGAGAGCGATACCCGGAGCTCTCCGGCAGTCACTCCGAACACCGCGCGCAAATGCATCTGCAGGGTTTTGGTCTTGCTGTAACCTAACTTGAGCGCCACGTCTTCGACGGTATACCCCGGGTCCAGCAGCAGGCGGTGGGCATACAGCAGCCGGGTTAATACCATCACTGTCCGGGGCGAAGGTAATCCTACCTTGGTGAACCACCGCTCGCAGGTTCGCCGGGTGAGTTGAGCGCGTTCGGCTAGAGCCGTGACCGTCGGCGCCTCGTCTCCCGCGTGCAGCATTGCTTCCAGTGCGCGGAGCAGCTCGTGAGGAAGCTGCTGGAGGGCCCCTCCCAAAGCCAGCATCACCTGCTGTGAGGCGGATTGTTCCAGTTCGGCCTGGATCGCGCTCCGGAGCGATGCCGGTGCGTCTTCGAAGCGGTGGAAGACCACCCGGCGAATTCCGGAGCGTCCCAGCTGAAGCAGTACCGATGCGGTGGCGGGAGCAAGTTCGGTGTAGACCAGGAGGGGCAAGGAGGGGAAGAGCAGTCGCAGCCGTTCGATGCCGTGGGCCCGGGCCTGACCACCCAGAAGGGGATCCACTACCGCCATTTCGACCGGCTTGGCGCGAATAGTGTCAACCACGTCAGGCCAGCCAATCCCCGCCACCCATTCATAGCGGTCTGGATCAACCGAGCGAAGTCGGATTAAACGGTCGGGAGGAACTGCTGCCAGGAGCAAATGTCGCAAATCGGCCCCTATTTGTCGCAAA
>JBJMPB010000011.1:0-2659 GCA_045803455.1 Gemmatimonadales bacterium
CGGTACGGGGCCGGCTTCGGATCAAGGTGCAACGGCGGCACGACCGGAAAACCTACCACGCGCAGGCAGTGGTGTTCGCGACGGGCTATTACGACAATCCGAATTTCCTGAGCATTCCGGGAGAGGATCTTCCTCACGTGACCCACTATTTCGTCGAGGGTCACACGTACTGGCATCAGCAGGTCATCGTGATCGGGGCGGGGAACAGCAGCGTAGACGCGGCTCTGGAATGCTGGCGCGCGGGTGCTACGGTGACGCTGGTGCATTTTGGCGAAGGGTTCGATCGTACCGTCAAGGCATGGGTTCTGCCAGACATCGTTAACCGGGTCAAGGAGGGGAGCATCGCCGTTCACTGGCATTCCCGCCTTCGGCGGATCACCCCGACCCATGTCGAAGTGAGATCAGAAGTAACCGGCGAGACTGAGATGCTCCCGGCTGACGCGGTACTGGCGATGACCGGCTACCACGCGGACACGAGCTTATTGCAGAAGATCGGGGTTCCGGTCGACCCATCCAGCGGTGTGCCGGCACACGACGAAACTACCATGGCTACTCCGGTGGCCGGCTGCTATCTCGCCGGCGTGATCGCCAGCGGCAACGATGCCAATCGGCTATTCATCGAGAACGCCCGCGGCCATGGCGAGCTCATAGTCCGGCATCTCCAGCAGACCCGGAGCGTCACATCGGCACCAGCGCAACCCGGCGATCCCATTTCCGCATCATGGCGGTAAACGATCGGGCAATGGAGGGATCGAACTCCACTCCCGCCCGACTCTCGATGTAAGCGACCGCCCGCTCCGACTCCCAGGCCTGACGGTATGGCCGATTGGTCCTCAGAGCATCATAGACGTCGCAGATGTGTACCAGCCGGCTGGCATACTGAGCGCCTCGGGTGTCGTGCAGCGTGGGATAGCCTCCACCGTCCAGCATGATGTGATGCTCGTAAGCCACGATAGCCGCGAGGTGCATCGGATCGGGACTCGCCAGAAGCATTCGGGCACCTACCACCGGATGGTCGCGGACGACGTTGCGTTCGGCCTCACTGAGCTTGCCTGGCTTGATCAGAATGTCTCGCGGGATACACACCTTGCCCAGGTCGTGCAGTAGTCCCGCCACCCCGAGTGCCCGTACTGTGGCTCCGCCGAGCTCCAGGAACTCGCCCAGGGCCATGGCGAGCACCGACACGTTCATCGAGTGCGTGGTGGTATACTGGTCGAACTCCTTCAGCTCCAGGAGTGGGAGAACCATCGCCTGCTCGGCGTGCATGGCAATGGAGAGCGAGCGGACCACCGCGTCGGCCTCGACCATCGGGAGCTTGGCCCCGCTCTGAATCTCCTGGTGCAGCCAGTCGACGGTCTCCTTCTCCTCCTGGAGGCTGTAGCTCAAGGTGACCACGGGCAACTGAGCTTCCGTAGTACCCACCTGGGGCGCGGTCCCCAAAGTGACCAGGCCGAACCGGATCTCCGACTCTCCCATCTGCCACAAGTCGGCGCTCGACCCACTCCGGATCCCGAGGCGCACCGCCAGGTGGGCCAGAAAACGCTCGAGTTGTTCCACCGTCACTGCCGCGGTGAACTCGATACGCTCGATCCCAGCCTTGATGAACCGGCTCGACCATTCCCATCCTTCGAGCTCGGGTGCCGATTCGGACCCCAACAGCACCTCACCTGCCAGGAAGGTGAACCGGAGTTGGGGCTTGGATCCCTGCAGCTCCTGCAACCGCTCGAAAGCGGCGGCGACGCTGCGGGCAGTTGCCGGATGCTCGTCTCCGTAGAGCCCTAACGTTGACAGGGCCTGTGAGAATGCAGCCAGGAACCGCACCGGATCGGTCATGGAGTGCCTGCTGCGGCCCGGATCTCCGGATCCGAGTGCTGCATGGCCAACGTGAGTACATCTGCGGCGATCGGATCGTTTCGCCAGTGTACCGCCATGCCGGAAAGCGCGGCCAGGAGCTCGGGGGATTTCGGAGCAAGCCGACGACGCAGCCACCGACGCCGCGGCAGGGCGAGGTCGTGCAACAGACGCAGGGCGGTGCGCGTCCCGCTCCGCGCAATGGCGCGAATCGCCAAAACACGAGCTTCGACCTGCCGCTTCGGATCGCCGGCTATTCGCTCCAGGTGACTCATGGCTTCCGGAGGACAGGAATCCAGCACGGAGGAAAGGGCCAGACCGAGGATACCGTCGTCGGCATCGTTCAACCCCTGGATGATCGCGGCGGTCCGGTGCGCGGCTGAGTCGAGCATCATCTTGATCGCTTCCCGCCGTATCCTCGGGTCTGCATCGGCCGCATACTCTTCGGGCGAAAACCCTTCGGGCCAGATTCCCAGCCGGCCCAGTAGCACCAGGATGTTGCGTTGCAGGAACCAGGGCGCATTGGACAGGCGGGTGATGGCTGCTGTTCCGGCCGCAGGGCCCAACGCCAGCAGCTGTTTCATGACGGCGGCGCGAGTCGACCGGTCCGAGGCGCTGGCCAGACGGTCGAGGAGAGACCCGGCGGCATCGCTTCCAATCCGCTCGACCAGGATCCTCAGCGCCTCCGGGTCGAGGGGTGATGCGGCCAGCTCGAGCTCCAGGCGCTGCGGCGTGGCCACGTAGTCCCAGATCTGCTGTGTGGCTCGAGTCTGGGGACCAGTGTCCAGGTAATTGGCAATCCGCACCA
>JBJMPB010000294.1:0-3903 GCA_045803455.1 Gemmatimonadales bacterium
ATGATGGATGCCACGAACATCCAATCAACGGCCCATCACTGTAAAAGGCTCTGGTCGGAATGTCCACTGTCAGAGATACCGGCAGCATTGTGGCAGCGTACGGCAAACCCTGCTCGAATAGGCTAAATCGCTTAGTTTATGAACATGAGTGACTCGTTCGGTGCCCGATCCAAACTGACGGTAGGCGGCAGAAGCTTTGAAATCTTCCGGCTCAACGCGCTTACCCGAAACGGAATCGACATCACCCGCCTGCCGTACTCTCTCCGCATTCTGCTGGAAGATCTGCTCCGAACCGAAGACGGTGTCACAGTCACCCGGGATGATATCGAGGCGCTGGCGAGCTGGTCGCCGGCCAACCCCCCGCTCCGAGAGATCGCTTTCACCCCGGCCCGGGTACTGCTGCAGGACTTCACCGGGGTTCCCGCGGTGGTCGATCTGGCTGCAATGCGCGATGCGATGGCCGAGCTGGGCGGTGATCCGGCCCGAATCAATCCGCTCCAGCCGGTTGAGCTGGTGGTGGATCACTCGGTACAGGTGGATGCGTTTGGGACCTCTCGCGCGTTCCTGACCAACGTCGACCTCGACTACCAGCGCAACCGCGAGCGATACCAGTTTCTCCGTTGGGGCCAGCGAGCCTTCGACAACTTTCGCGTCGTCCCGCCGAACACCGGGATAGTGCACCAGGTCAACCTCGAGTACCTGGCCCGTGTGGTGTTCACCTCCAATGAGAATCCCCACGCCCGAAGCGGAGAGCTGCCCCAGGCCTATCCGGATACCCTGGTGGGCACCGACTCGCACACCCCCATGATCAATGGCCTGGGGGTCCTGGGTTGGGGAGTGGGAGGGATCGAGGCCGAAGCCGCTATGCTGGGACAGCCGGTCTCCATGCTGATACCCGAGGTGATCGGATTCCGGCTGGAGGGGCGGTTGCCCGAGGGAGCCACGGCGACAGACCTGGTGCTCACCGTGACCGAGCTTCTCCGCCGCAAGGGTGTGGTGGGCAAGTTCGTGGAATTCTACGGGCCGGGCCTGGCCGGCCTGGCCCTGGCGGATCGGGCGACCATCGGAAACATGTCGCCCGAGTACGGGGCAACCTGCGCAATCTTTCCGGTTGACGAGGTGACCCTGCAGTATCTCCGGTTTACCGGCCGCTCCGAGGAGCGGGTCGCTTTGGTCGAGGCCTACATGAAAGAGCAGGGACTCTTCCATACAGCCAGGTCGCCCGAGCCGGTGTTTACCGACACCCTGACGCTCGATCTCTCCAAGGTGGAGCCCAGCATCGCGGGCCCCCGCCGTCCGCAGGACCGGATTCGGCTTTCCGAAGCCCGCCGCTCGTTCCGGGATGCTCTGCCTAGTCTGCTACCTGCCGGCACGGGCCTGCCGGGCAAGGAGGCCGCGAAAGGCTCGAGTGAAGGTCCGGCCGCAGTGGGTGTCTGGGGTGAGGGCTCGCCTGAATCGCCGTCTACTCGCGCCGTCATGCTGGAGGATGCGGCCGAGGTACTCGACCACGGCTCGGTGGTGATCGCGGCGATCACCAGCTGTACCAACACCTCCAATCCTTCGGTGATGCTTGCAGCCGGTCTTCTCGCCAAGAAGGCGGTGGACCGGGGTCTCGAGCGGAAGCCCTGGGTCAAGACATCGCTTGCTCCGGGCTCCAAGGTCGTGATGGACTACTACGATCGGGCGGGGCTCACTCCCTATCTGGAGCAGCTGGGGTTCAATCTTGTGGGATATGGCTGCACCACCTGCATCGGCAACTCGGGCCCGCTTCCGACCGAGATCTCCGAGGCGATTCAGCGCCGGCAGCTGGTGGCCTGCGCGGTCCTGTCCGGCAACCGCAACTTCGAAGGCCGGATCAACTCCGACGTGCGGGCGAACTACTTGATGTCGCCGCCGCTCGTCGTCGCCTTCGCCCTGGCGGGCAGGATCGATATCGATCTGCGGGAGGAGCCTCTGGGACACGACTCCCAGGGCAATCCAGTCTATCTCCGGGAGATCTGGCCCAGCTCGGCCGAAGTGGACAAGACTCTCCAATCGTCCATCCAGTCCGACATGTACCGCAGGAGCTACGGCGCTGTCTTTGCCGGCGACGAGCGATGGAATGGCCTGGAGGTTCCCCAGGGTAACCGCTTCGAATGGGCCCCCACCTCCACCTATGTCCGGCAGCCGCCCTACTTCAAGGGTATGTCGAAGGAGAACCCCACGTCGGTGGCCGAGATTCGGGGCGCCCGAGTCATTGCCGTATTGGGCGACAGCGTCACGACCGACCACATCTCGCCTGCCGGGAGCATCAAGAAAGATTCTCCGGCGGGGCGCTATCTCATCGCCCAGGGCGTTACCCCGGCGGACTTCAACTCCTACGGCTCCCGCCGCGGCAATCATGAGGTCCTGGTCCGCGGCACTTTTGCCAATACGAGAATCCGGAACCGACTGGCGCCGCGTACCGAGGGTGGCGTCACGACGTACTTGCCGAGCGGCGAGGTCATGTCGATCTACGATGCCGCGGTACGGTATCAGGCTTCGCAGACGCCGCTGCTGGTGCTTGCCGGCAAAGAATACGGCTCCGGCTCCAGCCGGGACTGGGCGGCCAAGGGCCCGGCCCTGCAGGGAATCCGTGCCGTGATCGCCGAGAGCTACGAACGAATCCACCGCTCGAACCTGGTGGGGATGGGGATCCTTCCTCTGCAGTTTAATCCGGGGCAATCGGTCGAGAGCTTGGGGCTCACCGGACGGGAAGTGTACGATCTGGAAGGCCTCGCCCGGGCGATCGAGACTGCGTTTGCCGTCGGGCGCACGCTGATGATGAGCGCCCGCAGAGAGGACGGCACCGTCGTTCGCTTCGAGACCACGATCCGGATCGATACCCCGCAGGAGGTGCTGTATTATCAGCACGGGGGAATCCTGCAGTACGTTCTGCGGCAGCTGCTTTGGGGACGGCAGAAGGCTCGAGCCATCGGACCGGGACCCTCCACTACGCCGGAGTCGCGGCCCAACGCCAAGCGGGTGGACGAAGGATCGAAGGAGTCGTTCCCCGCCAGCGATCCGCCGGCGTATTGAAGGACGGGAACCTTTCCCGTCCTTCCCGACTTTTCCTCTTTTCGGAGTCCCGATGCCCGGAGTGCAGGCCCGCCTCAAAGAAGAACACCGGCGTAGGTATCTGGACCTGGATCCGAATGTGTGGTACCAGGTGGTGCCGATCTTTCCGGGCGTTACCCAACGCATGGTGAACATGGCGGGAGAACGACTGGCCCGGCTGGCGACGCCGCGCGGCTTCGTTACCCTGCGAGCAGAGCATCTGGAGTTTCGTCCCGCCGAGAGCGAGGCGAAGTCGCACTCAGCGTGAGTACTTAGTGGGAGACTTGCCGGACTCTGGTGTGGGGCCGCTGGTCCAGCATCGATCTGACCTTGGCGGCCAGCGTTCCCGGAGTGAAGGGCTTCTGCTGAAAAGGGGCTCCCGGGTCCAGTAGCCCCCGCTGCACCACGTCATCGCCGGTGTAGCCCGACATGAAAAGGATTGGAAGGTCCGGCTCGAGCAGCGCGAGATCCTGCCCGAATTCCCGCCCCCCCATCTCCGGCATGACCACGTCGCAGATGACCAGATCGATGCTCCCGGGATACCGCTTCAGATAGTCCAGGGCTTCGACGCCATTTCTGGCCTCGATCACGGTGTAGCCATGATCTCTGAGGCCGCGAATCGCCAGGCTCCTCACCACATCCTCGTCCTCGATCACCAGCACGCTCTCGACCCCGTGCTCAGCGACCACGTCGTGGCCTGGCTCGTGAGTGACCTTTCCGTGCTCGCCCGCCACGGTCTCCGGAAGGTAGACCTTGAAGACGGTCCCCTGGCCCGGCTCACTGTACGCCCAGATAAACCCGCCGCTCTGCTTCACGATGCCGTAAACG
>JBJMPB010000128.1:0-2618 GCA_045803455.1 Gemmatimonadales bacterium
AACGTCGCCGCAGCCCGTCGTATCGGCGACCGGCACGCGGAAGGCAGGCACAGACATGACCTCGCCATTGATGAGCCACAGGCTTCCCGCAGCTCCGCGAGTGACGGCGACCACCTTAGAAGGCTTCATCCGGCAGCGCCGGAGGAGCACAGCGTCGGAGCCTTCGCCCGCGAAGTCCCGTAGACCTTCGCCCGAGAAGACCAAGTGGTCCGCCATGGAGATCAGGCGTTCGTTGTCCGCCCGCGACCCCCCATCAGCGTCGAGCACTGTGGGAATTCCAGCCTCCCGTGCACGGTCGAGCGCCGACTCCGCTCCCGCAGGCCAACGGCTGTCGACGAGAACCACTCCAACGCCATGCAGGCCATTTTTCGGCAACACGTTTGGATCGTCTGGCAGGCTGCGCCGATCGGACACGATGCTGCGCTCTCCGGCTCTGTCGACGAGCACGATTGCCCGCAACGTGCGCCCCTCGGGAAAGACGGCCACGCCACTGCAATCCACTCCGTGCTTCCGCAACGCGCGGATGGCTGTTTCACCCGCGGGATCTGCGCCGACGCGGCCCCAATAGGATGCCGAACCCCCTAAACGGCAGATCGCGACAGCCGCAGTCGCAGCAGGCCCGCCGTAACGGTCTTTATAGTCAAGCACCCCAGTCTTGGTGCCAGAAGCCGGAAGGGATTCGACGTGGAAGACCTCATCGTGGACGAGGTTGCCGACACAGATAATCCGCCCGCTCATCGAAGGATCTATAGCTCGCTTCCCTCGCTCCGCCCGAATAAGGGCAACCCGACGCTACCTTGTGCAAGCGTCCGCCGTTACCGATTACGGCGTGGTGTTCACGAATGAAAGGGAGCTCCAGTAGAACAGCGAGCTCGATTTCACTGCCAGGCGCCTCCAGCCTGACACCCTGCGAATGCAAGATAACGCGGATTATCTTGCACTCGCGGCTATGAAGCGAGGGAAGGAGAGGGCGGCGGCGCTTGGTCTGCTTGGGCCGGAATGCGGACGTTTTCAGACGCGCCGCGCACCTCCGGGTCTGACCGGTTGCGGACTTTGTCTCGCGTCAACTTCATCGTCCCAAGTTGATGCTGTGGACGGCTCTCCACCCCTCGTGGGAGCGGTAAGCTCTCGCGGAGACGGAGGAGAGAGCATGGGTCAGATAGTCACCATCGGGTTGGACATCGCGAAGTCAGTGTTCCAGGTGCACGGCGTCGACGAGAGCGGCGCGGTGATCGTCCGCAGGCAGGTCCGACGGGCGCAACTCCTTGCGTTCTTCGCAAAGCTGCCGGCCTGCCTGGTCGGCATCGAAGCCTGCGCCACAGCTCACCATTGGGCTCGCGAGCTGATCAAGCTCGGCCACCAGGTCCGGCTCATGCCGCCGAGCTACGTGAAGCCGTACGTCAAGCGGCAGAAGAACGACGCGGCCGACGCCGAGGCGATCTGCGAGGCCGTGACCCGCCCGACCATGCGCTTCGTCGAGGTGAAGAGCCCCGAGCAGCAGAGCGTGATGGTGCTCCATCGTGCTCGCCTGATGCTCATGCGGCAGCGCATCCAGCTCTCGAACGCAATCCGCGGCCACATGGCGGAATTCGGGGTGGCAGCGCCGATCGGCAGGGAGGGCTTGACTTCTCTCATCCGGCTGATTGCCGACGCTGATGAACGTGTACCCCCCGAAGCGAGAACCTGCCTTCGGATGCTGGCCGGGCAGCTCGCGCTCATCAACGAGCAGATCCTTGAGATGGACCGCCGGATCAGGGCCAATGCCCGCGCAACCGAGACCGGGCGCAGGCTGATGGATGTGCCCGGCGTCGGGCCGCTGCTCGCCAGCGCCCTGGTGGCCGCCATCCCGGACCCTGCGGCGTTCCGGTCGGGTCGCAACCTCGCCGCCTGGATCGGGCTCGTGCCCCGGCAGAACTCCGGTGGTGGCAAGGAGCGCCTGGCGGGCATCACGAAGCAAGGCGACCGCTATCTGCGCCAGCTGCTTATCGTCGGGGCGCTGGCCGTTGTGAAGTACGCACAACGGAACGGCACGCGGCGACCTTGGCTGGTCCAGCTCCTGGCACGACGAACCACCAAGGTCGCGACCGTTGCTCTGGCCAACAAAACAGCCCGGATAGTCTGGGCTATCATGAGCACCGGCCAGACCTATCGGGAGCCGGAGCTGCAAGCCGCGTAGAGATCAGGCGAACCACGCCGACGAGCTTGGGAAGGGCAACACGAACGTAACGCAACCAGCCGGTCGAACCGAAGAGCGGGAAAACCCAATCGGCCAGAGCGCCTCGAGCGCGTGGAGTTGTCCGGGACCCGTCCTCGCGGAAGGCATTATGGCCAGCGGCCCTTCGCGCCGCACCAACAGGCCGAACACATGGCCGCACCGACCAGCCCTGCCGAACGGTCGATAGTCCTTGCCAACGGAGAGCCGTCCACACATGGCCGAAACGGCCCGGCAGATTTAGGCGTCCACACAGCTAACGCGGACGTTCAGGTCGACAGGCGTAAGGTCTCGACCTGACCCGGTGCTGACGTTCAGGAGGTCTGCTTCCGGGCGGCGGGAACGAATTGAAAATCGCCGGACCTGCTGCGGGACAGCTGCTCGCGGGGCGCTCTCGGCACGGGCG
>JBJMPB010000184.1:0-16292 GCA_045803455.1 Gemmatimonadales bacterium
TCGGGCAGATAGCGGGCTCGCTCGTCACCCACCTTCAGCTCTTCGATATTCTTGATGACAATGTCGCCCTCATCGACGACCTTGTGGCCCAACTCCGTAAGACGGGCGCCCATGCCGGCGATCCGGATGGCGGACGGGCCCATGTCGACACCCCGCCGGCCCGAACCCAGATCCATCGGTACGCCGAGGATGTGGATGATCACCGGCAAATCCGGCGGGCTCCCGCGCCGGCCCGAGGAACCCAACGTACGCGGCCAAGGGGAACCCGTCCCCTGACATCCAGCCGCACGCCCTCTCGGGCCAGCAGCTGTTGCTGCACCAGCTCGGCACCGGGCACCGAGCGAAGGCTGACGGCGCCTTGGGCGTTGACCACCCGATGCCAGGGCACCGTGCTATTCGAGGGGAGAGCGTGCAACGCGTAGCCAACTTGCCTGGCGTGGCCAGGGAGACCCGCGAGCGTCGCGACCTGGCCGTAGGTCGCTACCCGCCCGCGGGGAATTCGGCGGACAACCCGATAGATTCGCTGGTAGGTCACCGGGATCAGGCGCGCCGTCTCATCCCCGCTGCGAGGAGCACCACACCGGCGATGATGGCGGCTCCGCCAACCCAGGTGGGCACCGCATGCTTCTCCTCTACGGAAGCCTTGAGGTCTCCTACCCTTAACACTTCATCCCGGGACTTGTAGCTCGCACCGCGGAAGATGATGAAGGCTCCGAGGGCCAGGAGAACGATGCCGATCAGCGAAAGGGGTCGCATGGTCCGCTCCAATCAGAGGGTTATTCCCGGGGCTTCCAGATGGAGAGCAGGTAGAGGCTGGCCGCCAGCACGACCAGCCCGGCAATCATGGGTCCGGGACCGCCATAGTTCTCGAAACTGAATGGTGCCGCAGAGGATCCACTGCCGCCCCGAATGATGGTGAGTACGCCGAACGCTATGCCGGCTACACCCAGCAGCGCGAGAATCGCAAAGAGCGCTCGCATGTTTGCCTCGGAGGAGAACGTGAGTGATCCCGACAGAACTTGGCGTGACTAGTGTAGCCGTTCGCGGCCTGCAGGGGGAGGCCCCGGGGCTTGCGCGCGACAGCATGCAAACCGCGGAGGTCAGGGTGCCGGAGCCCTCGCCGCTGGCAGTCCAGTATTACCGGAGCGGAAACGTGCTATGGGCAGTCGGCACCGGCCTGAGCCTGCTTCTGCCCGCGCTGCTTCTCTACACCGGATGGTCGGCTCGAATGCGTTCGATGGCTTTCCGGCTGGCCCGTTCCTGGCTGCCGTCGCTGATGGTGTCTGCATTGCTGTTTACCGCGATCTCCGCGATCCTGGGTTTGCCGCTCACGTTCTACGAAGGCTTGGTCCGGCAGCACGCCTACGGTCTTTCAAACCAGAGCCTGAGCAAGTGGGTGGCGGACTGGCTCAAGGGAGTTGGGCTGAGCGGGCTGGGCTTGGCGCTGGTCCTGTGGATTCCCTACCTCTTGCTCCGGCGGAGCCGGCGCTGGTGGCTATACGCCGGGCTGGCCAGCGCGCCGATCGCGACCTTCCTGCTGATCGTGGCCCCGGTCTGGGTCGATCCCCTGTTCAATCACTTCGGCCCGATGAAGGACCGCGTGCTGGAGCAGCGCATCCTGCAGCTGGCCGAGCGTGCCGGAATTCCGGGCAGCAGAGTCTACCAGGTGGACAAGAGCGTGGACACCAAAACAGTCAACGCGTACGTGACCGGCGTGGGCACCACCAAACGAATCGTCCTGTGGGACACGATCCTGGAGAAGCTGGATCCGGATCAGGTGGCGTTCGTGGCTGCCCATGAAATGGGACATTTCGTGCTGGGACACGTTGCCACGCTGATCGGTGTCATCACGCTCCTGGTGACACTCTCCCTGTATGTGGTTCACCGGCTGGCCGGACGGCTGATCTCTCGCTCCTCCGACCGCTTTGGCTTCGATAGTTTGGCGGACTTCGCATCGCTGCCGCTCCTGCTACTCCTGTCTACCGCCGTCTCACTGATCACGACCCCATTGGTGCTCGCCTACACCCGGCATCAGGAGCACGAAGCCGACCGTTTCGGGCTCGAGCTCACCCGGGGCAATCATGCCGCTGCCACCACGTTCGTGCGGCTGCAGCAGGAGAACCTCGCCGTGCCCCGGCCCGGCGCACTGTACCGGCTGTGGCGGGGTAGCCACCCGCCGCTGGGCGATAGGGTCGATTTTGCCAACCGGTACCGCCCGTGGGAAACCGGGGAGCCATTGCGCTACGGCGGACTGTTCCGCTGACGCAGACGGCACCTGTGTCGCTCATCACGGCGATGGACTCGATCGAAACGCATATACGTTGCCCATTACAGCTAAGCGCCGTTCTCCGCCTCCTCCCGAGGTTCCTATGATGAGTCGCCACCTTGTCGGTCTGACCCTGCTGGGTTTCGCGTTGACGTCCTGCGGTGGAGGGAAACCGGTGGAGATGAATCCCGATGCACAGACAGTGTCTTCCCGATGGAATGCGGTTCTCTCCACTCCAGCGGAGCTGGCCGGCGTGGCGGATATTCGCGGAGAGGGCTGGGCGGCGAGAGATCCAAAGGACGAGAATAAGACACGGGCCCACATCTCGATCTCGAACGCGGTGCCAAACGCGGTGCATCCCTGGCACGTGCACCGGGGAGAATGCGGCACGGATCAGGGAATTGCTGGTCCGCCCGACGCCTACCCGCCGCTGAAGGTGAATGGTGATGGACGGGCAGAGGCAACCGCGGAGCTGGCGGTCACGATGCCACGGTCCGGAAGATATTTCATCAACGTGCACGCCTCACCCAAGAACATGTCGAGGATCGTGGCCTGCGGGAACCTCGCTCCGCCGGCGCAATAGCCCGAGCTCTTCCTTTAGGGTCGCCGCCAGCCACTCGGCTTCGCGCTTGTTGCGGACCCAGCGGCCGGCGGCGATCTGCTTTCCTGCAGTAGTCACCAGCACCACGTCGTAATAGGGCCTGGATCCGGCCTGCATGCTGATCTTGGTGGTCACAGAGGCGATCTGGGCGGACCCGATCATCTTCTCGGAGCCGGCATACAGGTAGCCTTGGGCGACAGAGATCGACCCTTTATCCACTACCACCCGGGAGACGGTCAGCCAGAGCTCTAGGGCTCCCACCACGAGTAGTAATCCGAAGGCCCCAAAGACAATCGGGAACAAGAGCGGCACGTGAAATCGAATCAGCGCCGCCACGATGCCTCCCCAGAGCAGCGTGAAGGCGCTGAGACCCAACGCCGCCCCAGGATTCCTTGCGGCGGGAAAGTTGAGCTCCACGCCCCGACGGTTTCGGCTCACGCTAATGCGAGAATCGGCGGGCTGGCGATATTCGGCCAGCCTCAGCGCCTGTTCCGCTCCGGCCCGGCGGTCCTCATCAGTTGGAGCGCTGTCGCTGGCCGAGGTGCGGAAGACCGGCACTTCGAACACCGACTGGTAATCCACTCCGGGTACCACGGCGGACAGTGTCAGCCGCCAGAGCACATAGTCGTTCGAGACCGTAGGGTCGGATCCGCGCACGTCGCCCGGGATCTGGAAGCCAATCGGCACGAACGTCGCCATGCCGCGGGGATCGCGATTGAGCTCGCCGCGCACCCCCTTCTCCTCCTGCCATAGGATGGTCTCCGTGGTGGAGCTGTCATCGCCGGTTTTGCTGGTAACTCGACGAACACAGCTGAGGACGACATGGAAACCATCAGCCGGCTGCAGCAGACTGGACGCTCGGACCCGGCCGATGAGACTGTGGCCGATGACGGCAGGAAGAGTAGATAACTCGAGCACGGAGATACCGTCTCTCCGGAATCGCAGAGTGTTGCGGATGGCCCAGACCAGGAGCCCGATTCCGACAATTGGAAAGACGAGCGCGACATAGGCAGCGCGGTTGCCCAGTTGCAACGCCTGCCGCACCGCCAGGGCCGCAGCCGGGAAACTCACCGAATTCCACAGAGCGGAGAAGAACCAGGAGCCCCAGAGCGCTGTCGGCATGCTATCGCGGATTTGGCGCGTTGCCCAATCCGGGCGCCAGAGCCAGGGCTGATCGGGATGCCTGGCTTTCAGCTGCTCCTGTTCCTGCAGCTTTCGGCGCCCCAGCCACAGCGCCGTGTAGCCGGCGCCGGCAACCATGGTGAATACCGAACCCACCAACAGCAGGACGCCGGCATTGTGGATATTGCCGTCGATGGCCCGCTTCGCCCCGACCAGCACACTGGAGATCCCGGCTGCACCAAATGGAAACAGGAAGAGTGCCATGCAGCCGAGCGCCAGGGCCGGACTCGCCGGTTTCTCCCCCCCGCTGGTGACGAAGCGAGCATTGATGGTGATACCCATGTCCGCTCCTTCATGGTCCGGTCTCGACCGGCGTATCGATGCGGCCGCCCCATTCCGTCCAGGCGCCGTCGTATACCGCCGAGTCTCGGTGACTGAGCAGCTCCAGGGCCAGCACCAGGGTGCAAGCACTGGTTCCAGAGCCGCAGGTGGCAACGATTGGTTGCGAAAGGTCGATCCCGGCAGCCTCCAGGCGCCGGCGGAGAGCGCTGAGAGGAAGGATCGTGCCGTCAGCATTGACCAGCTCGGTAAAGGGGAGGCTGATACTGCCTGGGAGGTGGCCCGATCGAATCCCGGGACGGGGTTCCGGCTCCTCACCCCTGAACCGGCCCGCCGGCCTGAGATCAACGACCTGCTCTGCGGGATGCTCCAGGTTCGCGCGCATAGCGGCCAGATCGCGGACGGCTCGCGGATCCAGGCCGGCGCTGAAATGGCCGGGTGGCAGGTGAACCATTCCCTGCTCCAGCGGCCGTCCCTCGGATCGCCACTTGCCCAGTCCCCCGTCCAGGACCGCCACGTTGCTGTGGCCGAACACCCGGAACATCCACCAGATCCGCGCGGCACTCAGGTTGGTCCCCGAGCCATCGTAGACTATCAGGCTGTCGCCATCGTTCAGGCCGAGCGCGCTCATCCGGGCGGCGAACTCATCGGGCCGCGGGAGCATGTGCGGCAATGGGGAGCGCTTGTCGCTCACCTCGTCGAGATCCAGGAATACCGCTCCTGGGATATGTCCCTGGGCATACTCGCTCACACCCGACCGGCCACTCCCCGGCAGGTACCAGGAACCGTCTACCACCCGGAAGCGGGCCGACGCAAGACGAGCCGCCAACCAGCCGGTGGAAACGACAGGTGGCAGCTCGTGATTAGTGGCAGGGTTGGTGGCTTCGCCGATACGCTCTACGCCGCGACGGCGTCCTCCAGGACGTCATCCGCCAGAGCCCGCCCCCGGCGGGTGTACTGGTCGAAGAACGCCTCCGCCTGTTCCACATCGGAAGGATGAAGGTAAGCAGAGCCGAGTGCCCGACAGCCCTGCAGGGCAATCTCGAAGAGATCCGTGGCCATGCTCCGGAAATCAGGATCATGCAGACCCCAACGAGCCGCGCGGTCCAGCAGGTCGGGATCGGGTGACCCGAGAAGGGCGCCGGCGGCGTGGAGCGCTTCGGAGTTGTACAGAATCCCCGCCAGAAGCGCGATGGGAGCAGCAAACCATTGCGGAGGTACGGTGTCGGCGGAGCGAAGCTCGAGGTGACCTCGAGGCCGAACCTCCGGGAAGAGCGTACTCAAGTGCTCGTGCCAGTCCTCCTGCGACGGATCGGCAGACTCGAGCCACTCGGCAAAGGTGCGATATCTACCATCCACCATTGGGAAGAGCATGACGGGTGCGTCGAGCGCAAACCGGCGATAAGCCTCGATCGGGTTAGCCCGATCATACGCCATTCCGGTTCGCCGGGGGTCCACCGCGCGCCAAACCGCGGCGCGGGTACTCTGGAACCCCGTGGGCCTCCGCTGGTAAAGCGGTGAGTTCGCGAGAATAGCCGAGGCGTAAGGAGCCATGGCGTTAAGAACCCGCCAGGCCAGCCAGGGTTGGTCAGGGAAATCGAGGTTGACCTGGAAGGACGCGGTTTGACGCATCATCTGCGCCCCGGCCGGGCTCAGCGTCGCGAAGTAGTCGGCCATCAACTGGTAGCGTTTGGCGCGGATCAGGAGAGGCGCGCGATCGATGGAGTTGAACGGATCGATCCCGCCCGCCAGCAGATCGATTCCGTCCCCGGCAGCCGCAACCTGGAGCGGCAATACGACCGAGCGGAGGTTCGCCAGGAGCGAGCTGCCGGTGAGACAGGGCGGCGAACTGTATTCCAGCTGGCCACCGGGCTCGAAGGTGACGGCACCTCCGCCGGGAACGGCAAAGCAGGGTGTGCCCTTGGCGGTGGTGCCCTCGCGCCATCCCTGCCTGGCACAGAACCGGCGCAACAGGGGAAGAGTTGAGGTTACTCCTTCGTCCTCGATGGCACAGCGGCGCCCGGTGAGCGCCTCTACGGGGATGAGCTCAACCTCCGCTCAGATCCGCTGCAGCCGGGAGGAATCGGCAGCCGCGCCGGCGAATGCCACCCGCCCAAGATCTTCGCTCAGGCGATCGACCGCGAGAGTGGTCACGCCCTGGCTCCCACCACCAGCGCGAAGAGGCTCTGAGGATCAGGCCGCCAGGATTCCAGGCTGAGACCGGCGGCGGCAAACAGTTCGGTGACGCTGCTCCGGTTGTGCTTGCAACTGATCTCCGTTCGGATCGATTCGCCGGCCGCAAATAGCACCAGGCCCATGCCTGGAATCCGGACCTGCTGCTCCTGCTTCGAGATCAGATGCATTTCGATGCGATGATTTACCGGCTCGTAGAACGCCAGATGCTCGAAGGTGTCGGGGTCGAAGTTCGAGCCCAGCTCGTGATTGAGTACCAGCAGCATGTTCTGGTTGAAGGCCGCGGTCACACCTTGAGAGTCGTTGTAGGCAGCCTCGATGCGGCGGGGATCCTTTCGCAGATCCACTCCCATAAGGAAGCGGTCGCCGTCGGTCATGGCCGCACGTACCCTGCCGAGGAGTCGGATGGCCGCCGGCGGATAGAAGTTTCCGATGGTGCCGCCCAGAAAGGCGTACAGGGCCGGGTGGGAGAGCGGTTCGGGTGGAGTAAGCTCCTCGGCGATATCGGCCACGACCGGCGTGACCACCAGACCGGGGTAATCGCGCCGCAGCCCGGTGGCTGTGTCGTTCAGAAAACTGGCACTCACATCGATCGGAACGTACTCACCGCCGATTCCGGTGGCCCGCATTGCCCTCAGAATAATTCGGCTCTTTTCAGCACTGCCGGCACCGAGCTCAACCAGCGAGCGAATTCCCAACGCAGAGACGAGCTGCGGCATCCAGTCTTCGAGCAGAGCCCGTTCGGTTCGGGTGGGGTAGTACTCGGGAAGCCGGGTGATCTCCTCGAACAGCTCGGAGCCGCGATGGTCGTAGAAGTACTTGGGCGGCAGTTCTTTCTGCGGCGCGGACAGCCCCGCGGCGACTTCGGCGAGCATGCGCTGGTTGGGCTGCCGGTAGGCAGCCACTGCCGAGGTCGACCAGCCGGATTTCGTGTTCTCAGGCATCTCGAGCGCACCGGAAGCCGCTGAAAATCTGGCGGCGGATGGGGTAATCCCAGTTGCGAAACGTGTTGCGAAGCGCTCCTGGGCGGGTGGCCCACGAGCCGCCCCGAAGAACCTTGTACTCACTTCCGAAGAATGCTTCGGAGTACTCAGAGTAGGGAAAGCTTTGGAAATCAGGGTACGGCTGGAAATCACTCGAGGTCCACTCCCACACGTCACCGATCATCCCGCTGCAGCCGACGGGCGAGATGTTAGCAGGATAACTCCCGATCGGGGCGGTGCCGAAACTCAGCTGATCGACGTTGGCCAACTCCCGTCCCGCTGGCGCCTCTCCCCAGGGATAGCTGCGCTTGCTGCGCTCGGCGGGATGCCAGGACGCCGCTGCTTCCCACTCGAGCTCGGTAGGCAACCGCTTTCCAGCGTACCTCGCGAACGCCTCGGCTTCGTAGTAGCACACGTGACACACGGGGTGGAGTGGTTCCACCGGGCCGGTGCGGTCCATTGAACGGCTGCTCCACACTCCGTCAACTCGATTCCAGTACTTCGGGGCGACAGCGCCCGATTGCTCCAGCCAGGCCCAGCCGGCATCGGACCAGAACTCGCGTTCTGAGTAACCGCCGGCTCCAAGAAACTCCGCGAACTCTCCGTTGGTGACGGGATGTACGTCGATCCAGAAGGGGGCCAGTGAAACGGTGTGCCGCGCGCGCTCGTTGTCGTATGCTGCCGAGCGGTCATCGGTGCCGATCTCGACGTTTCCACCAGGGAAGTACGTCATCTCTCCCGGCCGGATCAGCTCTGAGACCGGAGGCAAAGGAATCTGATAGCGTAGCGCGGGCGAATACGGTGTTCCCTGCTTCAGCTGCAGCGTCTGCAGCATGGTCTCGTTGTGCTGGTACTCGTGCTGGAGCACCATCCGGTACACGTATCCATCCTGCAGGAGAGGAGTCGAGGAATCGAAGTCCGCGGCGGCAAGCCGAGCGAGCACCCGCTGGCGAATATCTTCCATCACCTCGACGGAGTGGGCGAGTCCCGGCAGTGCCAGCTTGCCCCGTTCCTTGCGCGGATGTTCAAAGGGATTGTAGAGCCCCGGCATCTCCACGAACTCGATCGGCCCGTCCAGGTTTCGAGTGAGCCAGAGCTCCTCGAAATGCGCGATATGCCCCAGGTCCCACAGGAGGGGACTCATCAAGGGATCGTGCTGGATTCGGAGATCCTCATCCGACAGGGGGGCAAGAAGCAGCAGTGTGCGGGCTCGGGCTTCTTCGAGCTCCTGCGCGATTGCCTGGCGGTCAATCCTGCCGGAAAGGGCTATCGTTGTCATCGGTAGTTGACCTTACCGTCAGGCTGAAGCCGTGAGAGGAAACCGTCCTATCATACGCCCGATTCGGGTAGTCCGCGAGCAGCCAGTCGAACTGCACCGCAGAGTGTAACGTTGTACCGGGTAAGGAGGTTCCTACCCGGGTTTGAACGCAAGAAGCAGATAGCCCGGTTACGGTTCAGATGCTACCATGATGGCAACCCAGGAGCCGTCGGTCGGTGACCGATAACCCAAAGAGCCAGCAGGGAGAACCTGTGATGCAGCAGTCGGAAGACGTGCGATGGCAGTCGGTTATGACCAGGGATTCGAGTCAGGACGGGCGGTTTGTCTACGGGGTCTCCTCCACCGGCATTTACTGCCGGCCGTCCTGTCCTTCCCGCCGCCCCGCCCCATCGAGGGTGCGCTTCTTCGGGAGTCCCAGCGAGGCTGAAACTGCCGGTTTCCGCGCGTGCTTACGGTGCCGGCCGGCCGATCCGATGGACGCCGGGCTGCTGCAGGTGACGCTGGCCCGGGAGTATCTCGAGCGCCACGCGGGAGAGACCGTCACTCTGAAACAACTGGGCGCGGTAGCCCAGATGAGTCCCTTTCACCTGCACAGGAAGTTCAAGCGGATAGTAGGACTGACTCCCAAGGCCTATGCGAGTGCCCTGCGGATGGAGCGGATGAAGTCCGGGCTGCGGCAGGGGGACACAGTCAGTCGGGCCACCTACGACGCCGGATACGGTTCGGGCAGCCGCGCCTACGAGCATGCGCGATCCTCACTAGGCATGACTCCCGGCGTCTATCGCAGAGGAGGTAGAGGCCTCAGGATCACCTTTACGGTGGTACTCTCCCCGGTAGGCCACCTATTGGCGGCGGCCACCGATCGCGGGCTCTGCAGCGTGATGCTGGGCGACGACGGGTCCGACCTGGAACGGAGACTTCGAGAGGAGTTCCCGGAGGCTCAGCTGGAGAGAGATGATGGAGCACTGAAGCGGTACACCGACCAAGTGGTAGCCCGCCTGGACGGGGGGCGAGACACGGCGATTGCACTCGATGTACCGGGCACCGACTTCCAGCACCGGGTATGGGACGCGCTGAGGAGAATACCCGCCGGAGAGACCCGCTCCTACCAGGCAATTGCCCGGGAACTCGGCCAGCCAACCGCAGCCCGGGCCGTTGCCGCCGCCTGCGCGAGCAACCGGCTGGCGTTGGTTATTCCTTGCCACCGGGCTATCCGGGAGCACGGAGAAACCGGCGGCTATCGCTGGGGTGCGGATCGCAAGCGGACGATCTTGGAGCGGGAGCGCAGCCAGAGGGATAGCCGTAAAGACCAAAGCGTGCCAGCTTGATAGGAGGAACCTTAGGAAAGAGCTGGAATGCCGAGCCTGGAAAATCTGATTCCCCGTTTCAAGGCAGCTGACCGACAGACCCGATTGGAAACACTCCTCGACTACTCCAAGAAGCTGCCGCCACTCCCTGACCGCTACGAAGCGGAAAAGCAGCTGGGCCATAACCGGGTGGACGAATGTCAGACCACAGTCTACCTCTGGGTCGAGGTGGACCATGGTGGAGTCCACATCCACGCCGATGTTCCCCGGGAAGCCCCAACCGTCCGAGGATTCATCTCCTTGCTGGCGCGCACCCTCGACGGCGAAAAGCCGGAGGCTGTAGCCGGCATCCCCCTCGACCTGCTGGACCGTCTCGGTCTGAGCGAGACTCTCGGGATGACCCGCACACAGGGACTCACGGCCATTCTCCACCGAATTAAGAAGTCTGCTGCCGCGGCGGCACGCTGATGCTGGGCGTCCTGGAGCTGGCCGGCAAAGGCAGCGGATTCCTTCGCCGGCGGGATGCCGGGTATCTGCCATCCAACGGCGACGTTCATGTGGGCGAGCGTCTCATTCGCCAGCTGGGATTGCGGCCGGGCGACGAGATCGACGGCTCGGTGCGAACCGGCGGCAAAGGCAGAGGCCCCTCGTTGGAAAAGGTCACCTCCATCCTGGGTAGAGCTCCGGACGCTCTGGGCGAACGTCCCGACTTCAATCGCCTGCCGGCGATTCATCCCAATGAGCGGCTGCGGCTCGAGGCTGATGGCGCCGCGGGAGGCCAGGCGGACTACACCAATCGGGTGATCGATCTGCTCTGCCCGCTGGGCAAGGGGCAGCGCGCCCTCATCGTGGCGCCGGCCAAGGCGGGCAAGACCATGGTGCTTCAGTCGATTGCCCAGGGAGTCAGCGTCAATTACCCCGGCGCCGATCTGTTCATCCTCCTGGTGGATGAGCGCCCCGAAGAGGTGTTCGAGATGGAGGCCGCGGGAGTGGGAGAAGTCATCGCCTCCAGCTTCGACAATGCGGCGCAACGCCACGTCGCCCTGGCCGAGCTTACCCTGGAGCGTGCGCGTCGTCGGGTAGAGCTGGGTGATGACGTGGTTCTGATCGTGGATTCGCTCACCCGCCTGGCCCGGGCCTACAATACCGTGGAAAAAGGGAGCGGCCGGACCCTGTCCGGAGGGCTGGACGCACAATCGATGGAAAGACCGAAGCGATTTCTGGGCAGCGCCCGCCGGATCGACCCGGGCCACGGTGGTGGTTCCTTGACCATCATCGCGACCGCGCTGGTGGACACCGGAAGCCGGATGGACCAGGTGATTTTCGAAGAGTTCAAGGGAACAGGTAACAGCGAACTGGTGCTGAGCCGGGAGCTGGCCGAGCGGCGCGTGTTCCCGGCCATCGATGTGGTAGCGAGTGCTACCAGACGGGAGGAACTGTTACTCGACCCAGAGGCCCTGGCGGCCTCGCACGTCCTCCGTCAGCGGCTAGCGGGAATGACGCCGATCAACGCGATGTCGGACCTGCTGACGGATCTTCGCCGCAACAAGACCAACGGCGATCTGATCAAGACGCTGGCTGCGTAGCCCGGGCCTTGGTGCCGCGGTTGGCCCGCTCGAACTCCTGCATGAAGCTCACCAACGCTTCGACCGCCTGGCGGGGACACGCGTTGTAGATACTGGCCCGCATCCCGCCAACCGAGCGGTGTCCCTTGAGTCCGTCCAGGCCGCGCTTGGTGGCCTCACTGATGAATTTTGCCTCCAGCTCCTCGTTGGGGCCGCGGAAGCAGACATTCATCAGCGAACGGCTGTCCCGCTGCGCGGTGCCCCGAAAGAAGTCGCTGTTGTCCAAGTAGTCGTAGAGCAGCCGCCCCTTCGACTCGTTGTACTCTGCCATCGCCGTCAGCCCGCCCTGAGCCTGAATCCACTTGAAGATTTCACCCATCACGTAGATGCCGAAGGTGGGCGGCGTGTTGTACATCGAGTTCTCGGCCGCGTGGGTGCGGTACTGCAGCATGGTGGGTATCGTCTTGGTCCCAGTCTCGACCAGATCGTCCCGGACGATCACCAGCACAACACCAGATGGACCCAGGTTTTTCTGAGCGCCGGCGTAGATCAAGCCGTATTTCCGCACGTCGATGGGACGGCTGTACATGTCGCTGGAGGTGTCCGCCACCAGGGGAACTCCGGCCGGAGGTGAGGGCTCGGCCTGCCATTGGGTCCCGTAAATCGTGTTGTTCGTGGTGAAGTGAACGTAGGCCGGGTTGGCGGAATACCGAATCTCGGCCGCCTTGGGTATTCGGTCGAAGTTGGTGGCTTCACTGGTCGCGGCGATATGCACTTTGCCGATCGGCTTGGCTTCTTTGACCGCCTTTTGCGACCAGACTCCGGTGACGAGATAGTCCGCCGTGGCACCGTCCCCCAGCAAGTTCATCGGGACCATGGCGAACTGAAGTGAGGCGCCACCCTGGAGGAACAGCACCTTATAGTTGTCGGGAATGTTGCCGAGGCTGCGGCAGGCCTGCTCTGCCTCCACAATGATTCGGTCGAACACCTTGCCTCGGTGACTGTGCTCCATGATGCCGATGCCGCTGTTGGCCACGTCCCAGATGGCCTCCTGAGCCTTGCGGAGAACAGGCTCAGGCAAGGCGGCCGGACCGGCGCTGAAGTTGTGGATGCGCTGGCTCATGATTTTCTCGACTTTCCGTTGATGGCGCTCAACTCGGCGCTGATGATGTCCGGATTGCCCTCACGGATGCGGGTGAGGGCCGACGACTCCGGCTGGCCATCCAGGTGAATGCGTGCCAGGGTAGCCTGAGCCCCGTGATAGATGATGTTCTCGACCTCTTCGACGTTGATCTCTGCGCCGGCCAGCACCCCAAAGACGTGGGCCAGAACGCCGGGACGATTGCGGTGCCGAATAGTGAGCACGTGTGTGGCCGAGCTGCGGGCCAGACGGTTCACGACGTTGGGCACCTCACCGGTGGCGCGAAACGACTGCACGATGCGAATGACCTCGTGGGCAATGGCGACCTGAGCCTGGTCAGTGGAGGCGCCCACGTGGTGAGTCCCGAACACACCGGGCGTCTGTGCGATGGTGCTGGCGAACTCGCCGGTGCCGGCAGGGGGCTCGTTCTGGAACACATCGAGCCCGGCTCGGATTCCCCTCTCACGCACGGCTTGTTGTAACGCTGCTTCGTCTACCACCGATCCGCGCGCGGTATTGATGAGATACGCTCCCGGCTTCATCGCGGCGAGGAACTCGGCGTTGACCAGATGCTTGGTTTCCGGGGTGGCCGCCACGTTGACGGTCACGGCATCGGCCAACCGGGCGACCTCCAGCGGAGTCAGGGCGTATACCAGGTCGAGACGGTCGGCCTCTTCATGGGTCAGGTTCCGCGACCAGGCGACCACCCGCATTCCGAAGGCCCGGGCCCGCTGGGCAACTTCCCGACCGATCTGACCGAGGCCGACAATACCCAGAGTGCGGCCGTGGAGCCCGCGGGCTTTGGCGTACTCCGCCTTGTTCCACTTTGCCTGGCGCAGGTCGGCGACCTGGTCCGGGATCCGCCGGTCGCAGGACAGCAGCAGCCCCATCACCAGCTCGGCCACCGCAATCGAATTTTTCCCCGGACAGTTGGAGACAAAGACGCCGAGGTCAGAGGCGGCGGCCACGTCGATGGTATCGATGCCGGCACCGGCGCGGATGACCAGCGTCAGGGCGGTGCCCGCGCGCAACGCGTCTACGTTCACCTTTTTGCTGCGCACGATGAGGATGTTGGGGTCGATCCGGCGGATCAGGTCGGGCAGCGCATCGGCCTTCACGTCTGGCTCGGAGATGACGGTGCAGCCCAGCTCCTTCAATCCATCGATGCCGACCTTCTCGAATTTGTCGGCGATGAGAACCTTCATCTGCTCTCCGTATGGCACAGGTCACGAGTCGCGAGACGCGGGTCGCGAGTCACGAGTCTAGTGTCCCTGCCTACAAGGTTCCAGTCCGAGCACGCTTCCAGCTCCCGACTCCCAGCTCCCGACTCCTGACTAGTCCAGCTCATGCACGAACAGGCCGCTCCTGAGCTTGGGCTCGAACCAGGTGCTCTTGGGCGGCATCACTTTGCCGGCATCGGAAACGGCGATCAGCTGCTCCATGGTGGTTGGGTATAGCGAGAATGCGATCGCCATGTCGCCTGAGCTCACTCTTCGTTCCAGTTCGGCGGTTCCCCGAATGCCCCCCACGAACTCCAGGCGTTTGTCGGTTCGCGGATCGCCCACCCCGAGAATGGGTCCGAGCACCCGGTCCTGCAGCAGCGACACGTCAAGCGATCCAATGGGATCGGATCGATCGATGCCGCCGGGATCGAGCTCCACCCGGTGCCACGCCCCATCAAGGTAGACGCAGAAGGTGCCCGGGCGAGGCGGACGCGGGTTGTCCGTTCGGGTTACCCGGCCGACTTTCGCCAGGTCCGAGAGGACCTCCGCAGGGGTCTTCCCGGCCAGATCGCGCACCACCCGGTTATAAGGAAGGATGGTGAGCTGGTCGGCCGGGAAGAGCACCGCGAGAAACCAGTTGTACTCCTCGTTTCCCTGGTGCCTTCGGTTGGCGGCGCGGCGCTCCTTACCCGCCCTCCAGGCGCTGGCGGACCGATGATGCCCGTCGGCGACATACGCCGTGGGCACCGCCTCGAAGGCCTGCACCAGCGCTCGATTGTCGGGAATCCGCCAGACGGTGTGCCGTACACCGTCGGGAGCGGTAAAGTCGTACAGCGGCTCGGTTCGCAGTACGGCAGCGGTCAGGTCGTCGATCCGGTTCTCTCCCCGGTACGCCAGAAACACCGGCTCGGCGTGGGCATTCAGGGTCAGCACGTGCCGAGTGCGATCGTCCTCCTTGTCGGGCCGGGTCTTCTCGTGTTTTCGAATCACGTCGTTCTCGTAATCATCGACGTGAACGCAGCCCACCACGCCAATCTGAGTGCGTCCGTCCATGATCTGGCGATAGAGATAGAGTGAGGGCTCCCGGTCGCGGATCAAGGTGCCCTGCGCAATGAACCGTTCCAGCGCAGCGCGAGCGCCGCTGTAGACCCGAGGGTCGTGAGGATCGGTGTCGTCCGGCAGATCGATATCTGAGCGCCCGACATGGAGAAAGCTGTGGGGGTTGCCTCGTGCCAGCTCCGCGGCTTCGTCACGGTCGACCACGTCGTAAGGCACCGCTGCTACCCGAGAGGCCAGCTCGGGGGTGGGTCGAATGGCAGGGAAAGAATGCAGTCTCACGGGATCGCAGAACTTAAGAGTGAGTTAGCCACCGGGCTGTACCGCCCGCTCGCACAGGCCGAGCCCCGCATCCACCAGCAGGGCCAGCACTGCAGCGGGCAGGGCTCCTGAAAGAATCATACGGGTATCAGACAGCGCCAGCCCGGCGGCAATGAGATCGCCCAGGCCGCCCGCGCCGATAAAGGCGGCCAGGGTCGCGGTCCCGACATTGATGACCGCGGCCGTGCGGATCCCCGCCATGATCACCGGCGCAGCCAGGGGCAGACGAACGTAGCGCAGGATCTGCCGCGGCGTCATGCCCAGAGCCCACCCTGCCCTAACCGCATCGGGCGCCGCATCGCGCACACCGGTGTAGGTATTTCGGAGAATAGGATAGAGCGAATAGAGGAAAAGGGCGACCAGAGCCGGTACGAGGCCAATACCGAGCAAGGGGATCATGAACGCGAGCAGAGCAATGCTGGGGACGGTCTGCAACAGGCCGATTCCACGAATGACCGGCTCAGCCGAGCCGCGGCTGCGCTCCAGGGCCAATCCGAGCGGCACCGCGCAGAGAATTGCCGCTGCCAGCGAGATGCTGACCAGAAGCAGGTGCCTCATGGTCAACGTAAGAATGGAGCTCCGTTGGTCCCACAGATAGCGGGCCACACCTGACTCCCGGTTACGAGAGAAGCCGGAATCAGCAGCGGCTGGCCGGGTGACCCCTAACACCAGCAGTGCTCCTCCGGCCACCCGGTCTACCCGCACGCGGTCAACCTCGATCCGACGATTGAGCCGCCGCATGTCGGTCTCGGTCAGGAGTCCACTCAGCTCGGTCAGCACTCCGATAGCTGCCGGAAATTCCCGGGCAAATCTGGAGCTGACCAGTGCCGCCGCCTCATAGGGAGGAAAGAAGCGGCGATCGTCCTGCAGGATGACCAGATTGTATCGGGCGATGA
>JBJMPB010000194.1:0-2827 GCA_045803455.1 Gemmatimonadales bacterium
ACGTGCTGCGCTACTGGGAGAGCCAGTTTCGCTTCCTGAATCCGGCCAAGAACCGCTCGGGAAACCGGGTGTACAAGGGCCGCGAAGTCGAGCTGATCATGTTGGTCAAGCATCTGCTTTATACCGAGAAGTTCACCATCGATGGCGCCCGGCAGCGCATCGACCAGTACCGCCGCAGCGGCGAACTCCGAGCTTCCGCAAAGCGGGCATTTGAGGCGGAGACGGTTCAGGACTTACGGGCCGGGCTCGACGAAATCATGGCCATCCTCGATGGCAAATCGCCTCCGCCTCCCAAGAATACGAACGGTGAACCGTAACCAGTGAACCGGCCTTCGCAGCCCCATTTACGGTTCGCGGTTGACCGTTCCCGCAGTTCCAGATCATGAACATCCTGGTGACCAACGATGATGGCGTCTTGGCTCCAGGACTTTCGCTGCTCGCTGACGTGTGTCGGCAAGTCGGAAGCGTGACCGTGGTTGCACCCGACCGGGAGCAAAGTGGCACCTCTCACTCACTCACCTTGCATCGGCCACTCCGTCCGGCGCGAAGGCCCGATGCGGGATGGCAGATCGACGGTACGCCAACCGATTGCGTGATGCTCGCAATCCAGGCGCTCATGCCCGAGCGCCCCGATTTCGTGTTTTCCGGGGTCAACCACGGCCCCAATATGGGCGAGGACGTCCTCTATTCGGGAACGGTGGCGGCCGCGATGGAGGCTGTCACCCTGGGGGTTCCGGGCATCGGGATCTCGTTCGCCGGGAACCAGCCCGAGACGATGGCCACTTATCATGGTGTGCTGCTGGAGCTGGTGCGCCGGATTACCAGCGTTCCAGATTTTCCGGAGCAGATGCTGCTCAACATCAATCATCCCCGAATTCCTGCCGAGGAGGTTCGCGGCATTCAGGTAACGAAGCTGGGGAGTCGCTACTTCTCTGAGTCGCTCACCCGGATGAAAGATCCCTGGGGCCGGGAGATCTACTGGATCGGCGGGGGGACCATCACCTGGACGGGCGGCGAGAACTCCGATCATCTTGCCGTGGCGGAGGGCTACATCTCGGTCACGCCGCTGCACATGGATCTCACGAACTACTCTCTCCTGGAGACGGTCCGCGGATGGTCCCTGGAAGGGTAGGGGATGGTGACAGCTACGGCGGGTACCGCAGCCAGCTGGTGGAGGTCCTCCAGCGAAAAGGGGTGCGGGACCTGGCGGTGCTCCGGGCCGTACGGATGGTGCCGCGCCACCTCTTCGTTCCCGAAAGCGTGCGCCATCGGGCATATGACGACGTTGCACTCCCGATCGGGAGCGGACAGACTATCTCGCAGCCCTACGTGCAGGCGCGGTACCTCGAGTTGATCGGCCTTACCGGCAAGGAGAAGGTGCTCGAGATCGGCACCGGCTCGGGATACCAGACAGCTCTGCTGGCTCTGCTTGCCAGCATGGTCTTCAGCGTAGAGCGGGTTGCTCATCTGGCCCAGAGCGCCCGGACAGCGCTGGAAGCGGCCGGAATTCGAAACGTTACCATTCTGGTGGGCGATGGCACCCTCGGATGGCGCCCATACGCTCCTTATGATGCGATACTGGTATCGGCTGCATCTCCCGAAGTTCCGGCGCCGCTGGTGGAGCAGCTCGCGTCGGGAGGGAAGATGGTGATTCCGCTGGGCGATAGGGACGCCCAAACCCTCACCCTGGTCGAGCGCCAGGGCGATCAGGTGCGCAGCAGCACCATCGCGGATGTGCGTTTCGTACCGCTGGTCGGCGAGTTTGGGTTTTCCGAGGAGCGCTGACCACTACGTGCTCTCGGGATTCTTTCACTGGCTGGCGGAGACCATTCTGGCCCTGGGTTATCCGGGGATCGTGGTGCTGATGGCCATCGAGTCCTCGGTGCTTCCGTTGCCCAGCGAGCTCGTCATGCCTCCGGCCGGCTACCTCGCCGCCAAAGGACAGATGAATGGCACATTAGCGGTGGTGGCGGGTACCCTCGGCAGTATTATCGGAGCCCTGGTGAATTACGGTCTTGCTTTGTACGTGGGCGAGCCGCTGCTCAGACGATACGGCAAGTACGTGCTCATCAGCTCCCGCTCGCTCGATCGGACAGAGGCCTTCTTTCGTCGCCATGGCGAAATCAGCACCCTCATCGGCCGGCTGCTGCCGGTGATTCGCCACCTGATCTCGATCCCTGCCGGGGTGTCTCGCATGCCCCTGGCGAAGTTTGTCGGGTTCACCGCGCTAGGAGCGGGAATCTGGTGCGCAATTCTTACCTACCTGGGCTGGCTCATCGGCAAGCATGGAGAGCAGGTGGAGACGGTAATCGGCGGCTACGTGCATCACACGCTGCTCACCTACATTCTTCCAGCGGTGGTCCTAGTGCTCGCTGCCTATCTGATCTGGCAGCGACGCCGCCGTGAGGTGATCAAGTGAGCGGCGTGCGTTACCTGGTCAGTGGCTCGGTGCAGGGGGTGGGCTTCCGCTGGTTCGTTGCGAGGCACGCCCGGAGTCTTGGCTTGGCAGGATACGCCCGCAATCTGCCGGATGGCCGGGTGGAGGTCGTGGTAAATGGCCCCGACGATGTACTGCCCGCATTGGAAGAGCTGCTCCGGGCAGGGCCCGCAAACGCTCGGGTTGCTACGGTCGAGCGCTCCACCATGCCCACGGCAATCACGCCGGGCAAAAGCTTCGACATCATGTAGGCCGGATGTCCTTGGGTTCCGTAATGACGCCTCTGACTGACCGCGTACGACAGACTCTGCGGGTAATCCCGGATTATCCCAAACCGGGGATCCTCTTTCAGGACATCACGACGGTCCTGCGGGACGGACCGCTCCTCAG
>JBJMPB010000195.1:0-2920 GCA_045803455.1 Gemmatimonadales bacterium
CTGCCCCATTTGGCCGAGATGGGCGTTCGCCTCGTCGAACAGCCCGTGCCGGCGTGGAACGTCGGCGCGATGGCGCGCCTGCGCGCCCGGCCCGGCACGCCGCCCCTGCTCGCCGACGAATGTGTCTTCGACCACCACGACATGCTGGCAGTGGCCCATGCGGCGGCTGCGGACGCGATTTCGCTCAAGCTGGTGAAGCACGCCGGCCTCATCGGGGTGCGCAAAGTGGCGGCGGTGGCGGAGGCGGCCGGCATCGAACTCTACGGCGGCTGCCTGCTGGAGAGTTCGGTCGGCGCGGCGGCGCACCTGCAGGTGTTCGCCACCTTCCGCGAACTGGAGTGGGGCTGCGAGCACTTCGGCCCGCAAATCCTGACGGGCGAGTATGTGACCGAACCGCTGCGCTTCGAGGACTTCAACGTGCATCTGCCGACCGGACCCGGCATCGGCGTTGTACTCGACGAGGACAAGCTGCGCCACTACGCAAGGAGTTGAGACGCCATGCTGTACCATGTCCGCATGGACGTGCGCCCGCCGCACGACATCGACCCGGAGCGGTTCGAGCGGCTGAAGGCCGAAGAAAAGGCCAAGGCCCAGGAACTGCAGCGCTCCGGGAAGTGGCGGCGCCTGTGGCGGATCGCTGGCTTCTACTCGAACATCAGCATCTTCGATGTGGCCGATCACGACGAGCTGCACGCCATCCTGTCCGGCCTCCCGCTGTTCCCCTTCATGGACATGAGCGTGACGCCGCTCGCGCGCCATCCGTCCGCCATCGACTAAGTTGAGCCGCTCGGGGAGAACCAAGAGGCCGGCATTCGGCTGGACCGAAGGGAAGGTTTAGGGAGAAACCGCCGTGGCGCCTGCGCAAACCATCGATATTCAAGAGTTCATCAACGCCCGACCTTTCACCCGCTACCAGATCACGGTTCTCATCCTCTGCTTCCTTTTACCCGACCGCGAGCCGCGCTACGGGCGTGAGCTGGGCGAATGCCGTCGGCCGCACCGGCTCGCTGGTCGGCTCAATGGTCGGCGGCTACCTGCTCAACATCGGCTGGAGTCTCGGCACCGTGTTCGCCGTCGCGGCGGTTCCCGCACTCGTGGCCGCTCTCGCTATCTTTGCCAAGGGACGGCTCCAAGTACCCTCTCCGGCTCACGCTGTCCCAGTGGCCGCGACAAAGTAGGTCTTTGAGGCATGGTCCCGCGAGGCCTGGAGCGGCAAGCGCATTTTATCCAGGAGGCCGGAACGGGCTTCTCAAGCAGAAGGCGTGAAGCCGCCTTGAGGGCTGCAGGCCCATGATCCAGACGCGTACACCAGAACAGACGTTGTTCCGGCAGCACCTGATCGACCCGGAAACCTGCATCCGGTGCAACACGTGCGAGTCCCGCTGCCCTACCAAGGCCATCAGCCACGACCGCAACTACGTCGTCGACCCTGAACGATGCACCTATTGCATGCGCTGCGTCCGTCCCTGCCCAACGGGTGCTGTGGACCATTGGTTCATCGTGGACCGGCCCTACTCGGTTCAGGACCAGCTCGCCTGGAGCAAGCTGCCGGACCCGTCTCGGAGCAGCGCCGTGGAGGACGTGCCCGATGCGTTCGATGAGGAAGCGCTGAAGCTGCTTGAGGACGCGCACGAAGCCATGGGCGGGCCTGGCAAGGCCCCCGAGTCGGCGTCGAAGCCTCAAGTCAACGTGTACACGCGGACGAACCCCGCGAAAGCAACGGTTACGGGCAACATCCGGATCACGGCGGAGGGCAGCGCCCCGAACGTGCACCACATCATTGTCGACTTTGGCGCCGTGCGGTTCCCCTACCTGGAAGGGCAGAGCGTCGGGGTCATTCCGCCCGGCATTGATCTGGACGGCAGACCGCATACCATGCGGCTTTACTCGATCGCAAGCGCCCGCGATGGCGAGCGGCCCAATACCAACAACATGGCTTTAGCCGTAAAGCGGATCGTGCAGCGGGACGACGGTGGCCGGGAGGTCCGCGGGATCGCATCCAACTGGCTGTGTGATCTCCAGCCAGGGGAGACGGTCGAGATTGTCGGGCCGTTCGGCTCCACGTTCCTGATGCCCGAGGATCCGGACACCGATCTCCTGATGATCTGCACGGGAACGGGCGTATCCCTCTTTCGGGGTTTCACGCATCGGCGCCGCCGAACCTGCCCGAACGCGCGCGGCAGGCTTTTTCTCTTCTACGGCGCCCGGTCAGCGGATGAACTGCCCTACTTCGGTCCGCTCCAGGGCTACGTGCAATCGGAACTCCATCGCGAACTGGTCTACTCCCGCAGCACCGGCAGCGAGAAAGAGTACGTTCAAGATCGCTTGCGCCGGCGGGCTGCCGACGTTGCGGAGCTTCTTCGGAAGGACAAGACCCACATCTATGTCTGTGGGCTACGTGGACTGGAGGACGGTGTCGAAGCGGCGCTGACCGACATTGGCCGGGAGCATGGGATCGATTGGAAGACCCTACGGCCTGAATTGCGTCGGACCGGCCGCCTCCACATCGAGGTCTACTAGGCTGGAGCTATGCAAGCGGAGGACAACAATGAGGCCAGTTGTGATTGCGGTTGCGATTACGGGGTCGGTTCCGCGCAAGAAGGACAATCCGGCTCTGCCGGTTACGCCTCCTGAGCAGATCGAAAGCACGCACGAGGCTTACGAGGCCGGCGCCTCGCTCGTCCACATCCACGTCCGAAACCTCGACGAAAGCTCCTCCTCCGACCCGGAGCTGTTCCGCCAGGTGCAGGAGGGCATTCAAAAACACTGCCCCGGCATAATCGTCCAGTTCTCGACCGGCGGGCGCGGGCGCGACCCCTCCGCCCGCGGCAGCGCGCTCTACCTCAAGCCCGACATGGCCTCGCTCTCGACGGGGTCGGTCAACTTCCCGACTATTGTCTACGAGAACCACACCACTCTG
>JBJMPB010000213.1:0-2905 GCA_045803455.1 Gemmatimonadales bacterium
CAGCCGTCCGGCGCTGTTGGGCGACAGGAAGATCTCGAAGGTTGCCCGGGCGGACGCATCCAGCCCCTCGCTGGGCGAAAAGGGCGCCTGATCAGGCTCGCAGGCGAGCAGAAGAGCAGCCGCGGCCAGCGTCGCCAGGGACACTCCGTGGGTCGTCATAGATCTCCCTCAATTTCCAGCTGTGCGGGGATGCGTAGCGGAGAGCTATTCCTATGGAGGACTGGAGGCCGGAGCAATAGCGGACGTCTGTTGGACGTCTTAATTTTGCTGAAGCAGGTCCCTACCATCGCTCTGAGGATCCCCAGTGTCGTCCGATCCGGCAGCCGTCCCACCGATCATTCGCTTCGGCGATGAGCTGGAGCTCGATCGCTCGGCTTATCAGCTCCGGCGCGCAGGCCGGATGGTCAAGCTCGAGCGGATCCCCCTGGAGATTCTCCTGCTCCTGACCGAACAGCCGGGGCAGCTGGTCAGCCGGGAGCAGATCGCCGAGCGGATCTGGGGCAAGGGCACCTTCCTCGACGTGGACAACAGCATCAACGGCGCCGTCCGCAAGATCCGCCAGGTACTGAAGGACGATCCCGAGCAACCCCGTTTCATTCAGACCATTACCGGCCGCGGGTATCGCTTCGTAGCCCCAATCCTCGGTCCGGCCGATCCGCCGGCGAAGCAGCCCGAAGCCGCGCCGCCCGTCCCAGCCTCAGTCGTAGTCCCAGCACGCGCCCGATCGCGGAGCACCCTGCGGCTCGTGGCTGCCCTGGCCCTGCCGCTCGTTCTTGCCGCGATCGTCTGGTCCCGTGAGCGGAAGCCGGACCGGCCCTCGACCCGGGTCATGCTGGCGGTCCTGCCCTTTCAGAATCTCACCGGCGACGAGGCCCAGGATTACTTCAGCGACGGCCTTACCGAGGAGATGATCACCCAGGTCGGGAGCCGGGACCCGGCGGGGCTGGGCGTGATCGCCCGGGCCTCGATCATGCATTTCAAGCACACTCAGGATCCGCCGGAACGCATCGGGCACGAGCTGGGCGCCCAGTACCTGCTTCTGGGCAGCGTGCGACGGGACGCGAGCAGGGTCCGGGTAACCGCCGAGCTGGTGCGGGCGCGGGACCACGCACGACTCTGGGCCCACCAGTACGACCGGCAGCTGAGCGGCCTGCTCACGCTGCAGGACGAGATCGCCCGGGAGATCACGGACGCTATCCAGTCGAGCCTCGGCACCCACGGGACCACCCGGACCGCAGAGGTGGGTCCTGCGCCGGCCTCCGATGCCTACGATCTCTACCTCCGAGGACAGTTTTTCCTCAACAAGCGGAGCGACGCGGACCTTCGGACGGCGGCCTCCTTCTTAGAGCAGGCCGTTCAGCGCGATTCCGGCTTTGCCCGCGCCTGGGCCGCGCTGGCCCAAGCCGACGTTCTTGGCGCCGTCTACTCGATCGGGCCGCCACAGCAGCTCGTGGCCCGGGCCCGATCCGCCGCTCTCGAAGCGCTCGCTCTGGATCCCTCGCTGGCCGAAGCCCATACCGCCCTGGCGCTGATCATTCAGAACCACGACTGGAACTGGGAGCAGGCCGAGCGCCACTTTCGCCAGGCGATCGCTCTCAATCCCAACTACGCCACGGCCCACCATTGGTACGCCGAGCACCTGATGTGGCGGGGGCGGTTCGACGAGGCCCTGCGGGAGAGCGAGCGGGCCCGGCAGCTCGACCCGCTCTCGCTCATCATCGCGGCAGACAACGGCGCGATCCTCTATTATGCGCGCCAGTACGACCGCGCGATCGAACGGCTTCGGTCGGTCCGGGCCGTCGATCCCACACTGTCCCGCACCTACCTCCTGGTCTCGGTCTACGCCGACCACGGGATGTTCGACCAGGCGCTCGCCGAAGAGGAGCGCTGGCGGCCTTTGATCCCGGCCCCGCTCTACTGGTCGGGACTGGCCTACATCTACGGCCGGGCCGGCCGGACCGCCGAGGCGCGGCGGGCCATTCACGAGCTGGAGGATCTGAGGGAACGGGAGCCGGTCCAGGCCCGCGTTTTCGCCTGGAGCTACGCCGGCGTGCGGGACACGGCACAGACCCTGGCCTGGCTGGAGAAGGCGTACGCGGAGCACTCGGGCGAGCTGCCGGCGCTCAAGGTCAGTCCGGTTTACGACTTTCTTCGGGGGGATCCGCGGTTCGAGCGGTTGCTGCAGCGGGTGGGGCTGGGACGGGAGGCCCAAGGCAGCAATGCGACGCGACCGTGAAAAGCGGTCGCGAGCCAACAGCAATAGGAGAGAAGCGATGATATGGCGCTCGGGTTTGCTCACCATCCTGTGTACTGCCCTGTGTACTGCGAGCTCCACCGTCGCCGTCCAGGCCCAGACGACCCATGTGAGCGACAGTAGCGCTGCGGCGGCCGTGGTCACCGATTACCTGCAGGGGCTGCAGTTCAACGATACCCTTCGGCTGGCCAAGGCGTTCTGGCCCAGCACCAAACTATTGTGGGTCAAGCGGGACAGCACACTGGGCGAGCTGACTCAGACCGCCTGGTACGCCAGCTTCCGCGAGCGTGGGGCAGCGGGTCGAGGGCACACTGCGAATGGTGAAGCTGGAGCTCACCGGGTCGGCGGCATCGGCCAAGGTTGTGGAGGAGTATCCGGACTCGCGCTACACGGACTATCTGGGGTTGCTGCGGATTGCGGGCCGCTGGTGGATCGTGAGCAAGCTCTACGTGGTCGAGCGCCGCTAACGTTGACCACCGACGCCGCGCGTCTCACCTCGGCTCTGGCTGACCGCTAACGCGATGCTGGGGCGGCGTCCCTCGAGAATGCGATGGGTACCCTTTTCGTGGCGAAACGGCGCTTCGATCCCAGCGTGGGCGAGAGCTGGAAGCGCTACATAGTCTGGTCCGGCCTCACTCAGCTCCGAGAAGT
>JBJMPB010000306.1:0-6362 GCA_045803455.1 Gemmatimonadales bacterium
GGACGAAATCCGGACCGGTAGAGATCCAGCGCCTGATCCATCAGCGCCGGGGCAAAGTGGGAGGCAAAGGCAAAGGGAAGACCCATAGCCGCGGCGACCTGGGCTCCGTAGAGACTGGAGCCCAGAATCCAGATCGGAACCTCGAGACCGGCGCCGGGAACAGCCTGAACCTTCTGGCCCGGCTGCACCGGCTGGAAGTAATGCATCAGCTCGGTAACATCGTGAGGGAAGCTGTCCGCCGCAGATGGATGCCGGCGGAGGGCCCGTACGGTGAGCTGGTCGGTGCCGGGTGCGCGGCCGAGTCCGAGATCGATTCGACCGGGAAAGAGCGAGGCCAGCGTTCCGAACTGCTCCGCGATCACCAGTGGCGAATGATTCGGCAGCATGATTCCGCCGGCACCAACTCGAATGGTCGAGGTGCCCCCGGCGATGTGCGCGATCACCACCGACGTGGCGGCGCTCGCAATTCCCGGCATGCCATGATGCTCGGCCAGCCAGAAGCGGCGGTAGCCCCAGATCTCCGCGTGCTGCGCCAGATCCAGCGACCGGCGCAGCGCTTCGGCGGCATTGCTGCCTTCCGTGATCGGAGCCAAATCCAGCACGGAGAAGGGGACCATATTACCGGTCTACGGTGGCCATCATCTGCTCGTTGTACCGCGGCCCGGCCACCTTCTCTGGCGGGAGCGCCGCATCGAGCTGCGCCATCTCGGCTGAGCTGAGCCGGACCTCCGCCGCCGCGACATTCTCCTCCAGATACTTCCTCCGCTTGGTGCCGGGAATCGGAGCTAGGTCGCTTCCCTTGTGCAGCAGCCACGCCAGGGCAATCTGCCCCGAAGTCACTCCCTTGCGGCGGGCCACCTCCTGGACCTCGGATGCTGCCCGCATGTTGGCGTCGTAGTTCTCGCCCTGGTATCGAGGGTCTCCCCGGCGGTAGTCGCCCTCGGGGTATTCCTCCGCCCGCTTGGCGGTCCCCGTCAGGAACCCGCGTCCCAGTGGGCTGAACGGTACGAGCCCGATACCGAGCTCGCGAAGTAGCGGAATGATCCGGGGCTCCAGGTTCCGTTCCCACAGCGAATACTCACTCTGCAGCGCGGAGATGGGGTGCACGGCATGAGCTCGGCGGATGGTGCGCTCGCCCGCCTCGGAAAGGCCGAGAAAGCGCACCTTACCCTGGTTGACGAGATCGGCCATGGTTCCCACCACTTCTTCGATCGGAACTTCAGGGTCCACCCGATGCTGATAGAGCAAATCGATGCGATCGGTGCCCAGCCGGCGCAGTGAGCCTTCCACCGCCTCGCGGATGTGCGACGGGCGGCTGTCGAGTCCCGTGATCTTTCCGCCTTCGATCCTGAACCCAAACTTGGTGGCGAGAACCACCTGGTTGCGCTTCCCTCGAATGGCTCGGCCTACCAGCTCCTCGTTGATGAACGGTCCATACACCTCGGCGGTATCGAGAAAGCTGCAACCCAGCTCGAGCGCCCGGTGGATCGTGGCGATCGATTCCCGTTCGTCCCGCTCCTCCGCCGTTCCATAAGACTGGCTCATCCCCATGCAGCCGAGACCGAGCGCGCTGACTCTTAATCCTTGACTGCCGAGATTTCGCTGTGATAGAACCATGGAATCCTCACGATCGAAGACGCACATCCCACGAATTTCCTAAGCTAACCCGGTGCACTGGTAAATGGTTTCTGTCTTTGAGGCAGCTGTTGAAAATGTTTGAAATGTTCACGTAAGTGGATAACTGTCACCCTCTTGCGCGATCAAACCACTCTTCCTATGTTGTCCCTGCCAATTCGAAAAAGATCATTTTCGTGTTGGGTTGTTGAGACCAATCGCGCGTCTCATCCACGCTGCAGTAGCGCGGCAGCGTGCCGAGCAAGAGGTTGATCCGCGATTCAGCCGACTTGCAGCGCACATGCTGGTGAACCGAGTGATCGCGCAAATCATTCGGGAATAAAAGCCGGAGCTCTCGAGGCCAGACCGCAAACGCCTCAGTTAGGCGGTGGCCAAGGGAAGAAAAACGGAGGAGTGAATCCTCCGACTCCGGATAACCAGCGTGAAAACGGCCTGCATTTCCTCCCGGAAGTGCGGGCCGTTTTGTTTGTGATTCACCTCACAGAGACGCCGTGCCTGGCCCGCAACACTGAATTCAGTGTCTAGCCAGGAGTGCAGTGTGAGTAAAGTGAAAGATCCGGTCTGCGGCATGAGGTTCGAGGCGGGCGACGCCGCGGGCAGCACTATATATGAATCGGAGCCAGTGTATTTCTGCTCTGACCAGTGTCGGCGGGACTTCGAGTCAGACCCGGCGCGCTACTACGACCGGTTGGAGCGAAGGCGCAACCGCTTCAGTGTCACCAATGGTTACTGACTGACTTCTTGTAATGCTATGGCCGTTCCTCCTTAGCCTCACGGTTCTGGCCGCTCCGGTGGACAGCATCGCCGTTCGCGACATTCAGGTCGCGGAGGGCGAGACCCTGCGGACCACCAGCATGGGCAGCGGAAAACCGGTGGTCCTCATCCCCGGTCTTTTCGGTGGTGCCTACAGCTACCGGAACATCACCGGCCCGCTCGTCGCTCAGGGCTACCAGGCCATCGTGGTCGAACCCTTGGGTTACGGCGCATCCTCCCATCCCAAGAAGGCCGATTACTCGCTCGATGCTCAAACTGAGCGGGTCGCCCGCACCCTGGAGCAGATGGGGGTCCGTCGGGCGCTGCTCGTCGCCCACGCCAACGGCTCGGGCATCGGCTTCCGGTTGGCGGTGGAGCGCCCCGACCTGGTGCGGGGGCTGCTCTCCATCGATGGTGGTCCCGCTGAGACTGCGGCCACGCCCGAGCTGAGACGGGTGTTTAGGCTCGGAGCCTTTCCGGTCAAGCTTGTTCTCGATCCGGGACGCGCTCGGTACGAGCTCAAGGACGAGCTGGCCTCGAGCTCGGGCGACCGGTCCTGGGTGACCGATGAGGTGGTGCGCAAGTATTCGGCGGCACAGATCCGTGATCTCAACGGCTCCATCGATGCGCTGAACCAGATGGCCAAGGCCAAAGAGAAGCGTTCTCTGGCTCAGCGGCTGCAGCAGTGCGCCGTGCCGGTGGTGCTGCTGGTGGGGACATCGCCCCACCGGGCAATGGTCTCGCCCGAGGAGCGCGACCTGCTTCAGCATCGCGTCAAACGGGTGGAGATCCAGGATATCCCGGGTGCGGGCCGCTACATCCAGGAGGAAAAGCCCCAGGTCGTGCTCGATGCGATGGCCAGGTTGAGTCAGACCGCCGGGTAGCGGGAACGGAACCGGGCGACTCGAGCGTAGCGACCGGCCCGGCAGGGTGTAAGTTGGCTCCATGTCCCAACGCCGGCTGATCCTGACCATCGCTATTGTCGCCTTTCTGGCGGCGATCCTCTTCCCCGCGCTGATCGGTCTACTCACCGACTGGTGGTGGTTCCAGGAAATCGGCTACCAGACCGTCTTTTTCCGGCCGCTCCTCACCAGTCTGCTGCTCTTCGTTGTCGTTGGGGGCATCACCTTCGGAGTACTCTACGGCAATCTCCGGCTGGCTCAGCGGGGACTGGTGCCATATCCCGTGGTGCTCCGATTTGCCCAGAATCAGCCCCGAGTCGATCTCACCGGTCCACTTCGACGGGTCAGCCTGCCGGTGTCGCTCGTGGTTGCTCTGATCGCGGGATTCGGGGCGACCCCGGCCTGGGACCTGGTGCTTCGCTTCATCTACCGCACCCCCTTCGGCATTCGCGATCCGGTCTTCTCCCGCGACATCGGCTTCTATGTCTTCAGCCTTCCCGCGCTGTCGGCTGCTCTGGCGTTCCTGTCGACGCTCGCGCTGATCTCACTGGTGGTGATCACTCCGGTGTATGTGGTTCGCGGCGACATCCTGATCGGCCCGGGCGCGCATAAAGCACCGCGACTTCGAATCGAGCCCTCAGCCGGAACCCACATCGCGGCTCTGCTGAGCGCCGAATTTCTCTTGCTGGCTCTCCGGCTCTGGCTGGTGGATACCTCGAATCTGCTGTACTCCACCACCGGCCCGCTGGTGGGCGCGAGCTACACCGACCTCCACGCCACGCTTCCTGCTCTCAGAATTCTTTCCGTCGTGTCCGTCATTGCCGCGGTGGCAGTCATCTTTGGCGCGGTTCGACGAGAGCTGGGGCGCTACGCCCTGCTCGCGATCGGCGCCTACCTGGTCACCGCGATTATTGGGCGGGGGCTGGTACCGAGCTTCGTGCAGAAGTTTCTGGTCTCTCCCACCGAGCTCACCCGGGAGACGCCCTATCTCCGCTCCCATATCCTGGCGACGCGGCAGGCCTGGGGACTGGACAGTGTCGAGACTCGCGAACTCACGGGTGAGACCAACCTGACCATGGCGGATATTCGAGCCAACGCGCCCACCATCGACAATGTGCGGCTCTGGGATCGCGATCCGCTACTGCAGACCTTCGGCCAGCTGCAGGAGATCCGGACGTACTACGACTTCGTCTCGGTGGACGACGACCGCTACTGGATCGACGGGAAATATCGCCAGGTTCTGCTTTCGCCCCGGGAGCTGAATGTGCGGTCGCTCCCGACCCGCACCTTCATCAACGAGCATCTCACCTTTACCCACGGTATGGGGCTCACCCTGAGCCCGGTCAATCAAGTGACCACCGAAGGACTGCCGGTGCTGTTCATCAAAGATTTGCCGCCGGTGTCCACCACGTCGCTCAAGGTGAGCCGGCCACAGCTGTATTACGGCGAAATGGCCAACGACTACGTCTTCGTGGATACCCGGCAGCGCGAGTTCGATCACCCCTCGGGCGAGAAGAACGTGTACGCCTCCTACGCTGGTAAGGGTGGAGTGCCAGTCAGGAGCCTTATCCGACGGGCGGTGCTAGCGGCCCAGTTCGGCTCCTCCAAAATCCTTTTCTCCGGCGACATCACCGATTCCACTCGGGTGCTCTACAACCGGGACATCGTTCAGCGGGCCCGAAAGGCGCTCCCCTTCGTCACCTTCGACCGCGATCCCTATCTGGTGGTGGCGAACGACGGCACCCTCAAGTGGATCCTGGACGGCTACACCAGCACCACCCGGTATCCCTACGCCGAGCGGCTTCGGAATGGTATCAGCTACATGCGAAACAGCGTCAAGCTGGTGGTCGATGCCTACGACGGTACCCTGATGGCCTACGTGAGCGCGCCGGGCGATCCCATCATCCGGACTTGGTCCCGGGTCTTCCCCGGCATCTTTACTCCGCTCGAGCGGATGCCCCGGGACATCAGGTCGCATATCCGCTACCCCGACCAGATCTACCGGGTCCAGGCCGGGCTCTATACCACCTATCACATGGACGACCCGGTGGACTTCTACCACCGGGAGGATCAGTGGCAAATCCCTGAGGCCTCGGAGGCAGAGGGCAAGGTGCCGTTCATGCGGCACATCGTGATGCGGCTGCCCGAAGAAAAGAACGCGGAGTACATCTACATGGTCCCCTTCACGCCCCGGGGAAAGGACAACCTGGCAGCGTGGATGGCGGCCCGGAACGACGGAGCCGAGTACGGCCGGCTTCGGGTGTACCGGCTGTCCCGGCAGAGTCTCGCCTTCGGGCCGCAGCAGATCGTGAACCGGATCAACCAGAACACCGAGGTCTCCCAACAACTTACGCTCTGGGATCAACGGGGCTCCCAGGTGATCCGGGGCGACCTGCTGGTGATCCCGATCGAGGAGGCGCTGATGTACGTCCAGCCGATTTACCTCCGGGCGGAGGGTGGGCGGATCCCCGAGCTCAAGCGGGTGGTGGTGGCGTATCAGAACCGGGTGGTGATGCGGGAGACGCTGGAGCAGGGTCTGGCCGAAATGTTCGGGGGAGGAGTCAGGAGTCGGGAGTCAGGAGTCGAGAGAGCGGGGGTAGCAGCGACTGCCGACAGTGCAACGTTCTCGGGATCCCCGACTCCCGACTCCGGACTCCCGACTCTCCTTCGCGAAGCGAAGCAGCACTACCAAGCCGCCATCCAAGCCCAGCGGGACCTGGACTGGGCCCGCTACGGCGAGGAGATGCGGCTGTTGGGGGAGATCCTCAACCGGGTGAATTCCGGGCCCAGTCGCTGATCAGCTTGCCGAGTTTCGGGTTGATCTGCATACTGTAATCAACCGCAGGATCCAGGAACGTTCCCACAACCAAAAATAGAAGTGCTCGGAGTGAGTCCTATGAATGGTATGGCGTGGGTCGGCAGACTGGCCGCCTCCGCGGCTCTGGCTGTGCTGGCGGGCTGCGGCAGTGAAGAATCTACCGCTCCGGAAAAGCAGCTCTCGGCGGATGCCTCACGATCGGAGGTACACGCCCTGGCCGCCGAGGTTCGGCTGCTCACGGCAGGACGGGGGAT
>JBJMPB010000322.1:0-5525 GCA_045803455.1 Gemmatimonadales bacterium
CATCGTTGCCCTTACCGGGATTCTGGTGGAGACCACGTGGCGCGAGCCCTCCAGCTCCATCGAGGTGACCCCACCCGATCCGGGGAGCGTCGCCCGCCGTTGAGTGGAGCCCATCGAGGCACCTGGCTGCTGGCGCTCGGACTCGGGTCTCTGGCGCCTCCGCTCGCAGCGGGACAGGTCCGCAGCCGCGGCGCAGCATACGCGTTACCTGCTGCTGCAGCCGACACGACAAGGGCAAAGTCGAACGACGGCTCCGCATCCTCAGGCGGAGTGGCCGAGGGCGCAGTAGTACAGGGCTATCTCTCCTCCTGGGGACTTCCACCTCTTCCCGGCAATTTCAACGTCTCAGACAGTGGTCTGGTCTTCCGCTCGATCAGCGGAAGCCTCTCGGCCAGAGCCGCTACCGTCTCATTGGCGTACGTAGACCATGAGAACGGCCGGGCCCATTACATCTTCCGGATAGACAGCGGTGTTTTTGAAACCGAGACGCCGGGGGCGTTGCTCGAAGCGGCCATACGTCCGCGTTGGCTCGAGCGTCAGCCTTCAGGCGAGGGGACGACGGCTCCGAGGTCGGCAAGGGCTGAGCCGGGTGTTCTCCTGCAGGCCGTCCGCGATATCGGAAGCACCGCGTATGCCGATTCATTGTATCAGCTGTTCGGCCAACCTCGAGCTCCCATCGGACTGATCGGCCGGCGGGGGCGCGCCGCTGGACGGCTCGGCGAATACATCGCGTCCCGCGATTCCCTGGCACTCGACCCGGGGCACATGACCGGCGTGGCGCAGCTTCGTCATGCGCTGGCACATGAGCTCGGCCACCGTTGGCAGCTCAAGGCAAAGGCCCAGCTTGCAGCACTTTGGTCGGGAGTTCCAGCGATTCGTGACCCGAAGCGGTATGGCTATGATGACAGGTCGGAACACCAGGCAGAGGCGATCGCCTTTGCCGTCAATTTTCTGCAGACAACGGCCACGACGCGGCCGGCCATGGCCGCAAGCTCACTCTCCCTGCTCGATCATTACGAGCTGCTCGTGCCGGGAACCAGCACGATGGCCCGATACCTTCTGCTGCAATCACTGTATCGCCGCCATCCACTGCGGCCCTTTCTCGCCACCGGCAGACTCACGTACGCTCTAGAGAAGTAGTCTCAGCCGCCTCCAGAACCCGCTGTCGTTGTCCCGGCGTGAGCATCTCCCGGGCAATAACTTTTTTCACCAGTCGGGCCACGAAGCTGTACCCCCGTGGGTCATAGACCATCCAGCGGTGCCACTCCAGCTCGTCGAGTGCCACCGCCACCTTGCTTTCCGGTAGGTCCAACACTCGAGCCAGCAGATCGAGCGAGACGCGATCGCCCAGGACCGACGCGGCTGCCAAGACCCGTTGCGCACCGGCACTCAGCCGGCGAAACCCCACGCGAATAGCGGCGAGCACGGTGTCGGGGAGATCCCCAGGCATGGTCTGGTCCAGCGTCTTGTATGGCTCGGGCCAGGCCCCCGCCGTCCCCCGAAGATCCAGCCCCAGGGCCACGGCCCGGAGTAGCTCTACCGCCAGGAGGGGGAGGCCGGCGGAGTCGGTGGCCACCCGGCGGACTACCCGCTCGATCTCGACATCGCTGAATCCCGGCAGCATTCGCCGGGCAAGGGTGCGCAGGTCGGACGATCCGAGGGAGCCCAACCGGACGGCAACGCCACTCACGACATTCCCCAGCCGGCTGCGGAGGGCATCCAGCTCGGCCCGGGGCGGATGGGAGTCGGTGGCGAACAGCAGGATGACCGGCGCTGATTCGAGGTCGCGCAGAACTGCCCGGAGTGCCTGCATGGAAGCGTTATCCAGCCACTGGGCGTCATCGATCGCCAAGGCGATGGGTTGCTCCTCGCTGGCGGCGCGAAGGATTTCGCTCAAGGCCCGACCCCAGGAAAGGGACGCGCCATCGCTGGGGAGGTGGGGAAATCGGTCGGCCCACTCCGGCAGCGCGTCGGCGAATACGGCGAGAGCCCGGGCCGGTGCGGCGGCCAATCCCTGAGCCTCGAGCAGACCGCCCCGGGCGAGTCCGCGAATGCCGCTCCACTCTTCTTCGTGATCCCCTTCGACCGCACGCACCGCGGCGACGGCAACGCCATCGAGTCGCAGTCTCCCGAGCAGCTCCTCCATCAGCCGGGTCTTCCCCACTCCGCTTTCCCCTTCGAGGATCAGGGCGCACGCACGTCGCTCGGCGCGCGCGGCGGCGGCAGCATCGGCCAGGCGCGACAGCTCGGGTTCGCGCCCTACCAATGGCAGGCGAGGCTCTCCCTCTGCGGGCTCTCCGGAGCGACCGGGGGCGGGTGGCCGGATCGTACGCTCGTGTCGCACCCGCTCTGCCAGTGCCTGCGTTTCCGGATCGGGCTGTGCCCCAATTTCCTGCTGCAATCTCTGAGTGAACTCTTCGTAGCGTTCCAGGGCCCCTGCCCGGTCTCCGGCGAGAACCAGGCTTCGCATGATGATCCGGAGAGCGGGCTCCGACCCGGGGTCCAGCGACAGTGCCCGCGCCGCCACAGCGGACGCTTCCTGTGCCTGGCCGGCGCGGAGCAGGTCTTCGGCATGACGGGCGAGAACTTCGATGCAGCGAAGCCGGATGGCCGAGCGCTCGCTGGCCAGCCAGTTCTCGAAGTCGGACGCCCCGGCGATTGAAAAGCCTTCGAGAAACTCCCCGGTGATGAGACGGGATGCCGCCTCCCATTCCCCGGCGGCCGCGTACTCCTCCAGCCGATCGATGTCCAGCTTGACCGATCCGGCTGCCAGCCGAACCTGTCCCACGCTGGTGTCCACGTTCCCGTCGCCCAGGTAACGGCGCAGCACCCGGATGGCCTCGTTCAGCGAATGACGAGCAGCTGCTTCAGGCTTTTCTCCCCAGAGCAGTCCGATCAGGTGCTCCCGGGCCCTCCCCCGGGGAGAGCGGGCCAGGTACACCAGCAAGCCCAGGTGCTTGCGCCAGAGCAGCTCGGATGGCGCCGGCGCGCCGTCCACACTCAGCCCAACAGGGCCCAGGGTCTGACAGGAGATCATGCTAGGATATTGCGCTTCGAAAGCCGGCTTGAGAAGTGTGAGCGCAGAGGAAGGGGCAATGTGCTGCCGAACACGGCAGCAAACCCACACCGGTGCCATCCTTGGGCGGCCTGTACCAGGAGAGCATGGTGACCGTAATGCTGCGATGTCTCAACTGTGGATTCAGCTTCACCGTAACCTATCCATCGGTGGAACCGCCGCTGGAGAAGACCCGCCCGGTGGCCTGCGGCCACTGCAGGTCAACCCACTGGTCGTCGCAGACCTTCTAGCACCCGCCCACCTCGCGGCTTCATCCGAGCTGCGTTTCTTACTTCGGCTGCTCATTGCGGCAGTTCTGGCCGGGGTCTTGGGCTGGGAACGAGAGTCTGCCCATAAGCCGGCCGGGTTACGAACCCACATGGTGGTCGGCATAGCTTCTGCCCTGTTCACCGCGCTGGGGGAGTTGGCGCTTCAGGACCAAGCCACCGCTGCCGTGGCTGGTGCGCGGGGTGACCCGGTCCGCGTCATCCAGGCTGTCGCAGTGGGGATTGGATTCCTGGGCTCAGGAGTCATCTTCGTGGCCAAAGAAGGCGACCGGGTCCGGGGCCTGACAACAGCCGCCTCGATCTGGGCAACCGCAGGCGTGGGGATTGCGGCCGGCACCGGTCGGTTCCTGCTAGCCGTGGGGAGTACCCTCCTGCTGATGCTGGTCTTACGAGGCATGGCGCGATTCGATCAGGATGCCTGACCTCCGCACTTGATTCCGGCTTGACCCACTCCTGAGACCGTTCCGGTAGGGCAGTACGCGGAGGGCGTCATGTATCCAACCCCGCTCAGCTTCCTGGGTCCCCTCGGAGGCAAGCGGATGCTGATATGCGGGATCGGAGTCGAGTCGGTGGCCTTTACGCTGGCCGGCGCCGACGTGTATGGCTTCGACGCTTCAGTGAGCCGAGTAGAAGCGGTCAAGGACCTTGCTCGCGGCCTCGCCCTTCGAGGCCGAATTCATCTCCAAACCGCGGCAATGAATCAGCTGGCCTATCCAGATCGGTTCTTTGATTTGGCGTTCGGCAAGACGCTTCCCGAGAATGCTGATCTCGAATCGGGAGTGACAGAGTTAGTGCGGGTGCTGAAGCCAGGTGCGCGGGCAGCGTTCGTGCTCCGGGCCGACGGGCTGCTGCAGGAAACGCTACGCCGGGCCTTTGGTTCGGCAGTACTGGGAGAGTGCTGGGTTGGAGTGGAGAAGAGCTGGGACGAGCACCGCGAGAGCCACTGGTCGGATTCGAACCGACGACCGCTCGATTACGAATCGAGAGCTCTACCCCTGAGCTACAGTGGCGGGACGTCGGATGCCCTGGCGCGGATTCGAACCGCGACGCCTTTCGGCACTACCCCCTCAAGATAGCGTGTCTACCAGTTTCACCACCAGGGCGGAACGGCGCAGCAAGATAGCCGCCGAGCAGAGAGGGGTCAACCCGTTTTCGCCGAGCTAAGTGATTAGGGCGGCAGGACTAACAGGAGCTTGCTTCAGGGGGTAAAAGGACTTCCCCCAATGGGAGTTCCGTCCAGCAAAATGGCTACGCTGATGCTGGAGCCAACTAGCACGAACTGGTCGGTATAGATCCCCCCACCATTGTCCTTGGCGGTCCGAGGCTTTCCCCCGTTGGGAATCACAGTCACCTCATTCCCACCGTGACCCACCAGGTTACCGTGTGCGTCGCGCGCAGTGACCACCACTTGAACCGAGATGAAAAAGACTCCGTTCGTGGTGACCCGTGCGGTGCTGGCCTTGGCGTCCGCGGGACCCGGGCTGACATTACTCTCGAAGCGACCACCCCGAAGCGGTTCTCCCCGGAATTGAAGGGAAATGACGTCACGGCCGGTGTGCACCGGGACGTAGGACGCGGAGTAGGAGCCGTTCCCCTCCTCTATCACCGGGAGGTTGGACGTCGGATTAGCTCCATCGATGCTGATGGCAATGTCAGTCGCTGCGTCGGAAATCGGATTACCGAATTCGTCTTTCAGCCGGATCGTAATGCTGGTCGGTGAACCGGCACTGCCGTCAGGGACTTGGACTGCGCTCTCCTCCGCCGACGGTGGCCCGGGCCTGACCGCGATCTCCGATGAGGTGACCGGAGTGAATCCATCGGCAGCGAAGATAAGGGTGCGGGAGCCGGTCTCGCCTCTGAGCTCCAGATCGCTGAAAGCCACCTTCCCCGTCGCATCGCTCTTTGCCGTGGTCTTGCCGCCCAACGATCCATTGCCGTTGGCGATCTGGGCGGTGACACTCACACCCTCCTGGGCCAGCAGGGCTCCGAATGGATCCTGGAGCTGGAGCTCGGGTTGGCGCTGGAGCGGCACTCCTGCGGCAGCTACCTCAGAGGGCTGGATCACCAGCGTAAGAGCGGGCTGGGGAGCGGCGACGCCGGTAGCGGTAAATGCTATCGGCGATCCCGCCAGGCCTTCGGCCCGGGCCGCAGTGCCGTAGGGACCGGGACGATCGCCCAGCGTC
>JBJMPB010000424.1:0-2752 GCA_045803455.1 Gemmatimonadales bacterium
TCGGCCTGCCGGTCTTCCTGCATCACGTCACGGTGTCATTCCCATCCACCCTGCTGATGAGTCTGACCGGAACGCTTGTGCACTTGATGCAGAAACGGCAGCACCTCCCTGACACCTAGGCCGCCGACGGTGGCTCAGGCAGTGGTCGGGCCAGCCCGGGCGGCCGAGCGGCCCCGCCAGATGGCCACCACCAGCACCCCCAGGCCGAACACCACCGCCGCGAACCAGATCAGCCCACCCAGGATCGGAACCAGGGCCACCACCCGCAAGATCGCCCAGCCAACCAGGAACGCCACCACCCAGGCGCTCGGGGGCCGCAGCAGCGAGCGGCCCAGGACCCAGGCGCTGGCCCCGTAGCCCAGGGCATAGATCAGCCCCAACGCCGCCAGCAGCCCAAGACCCAGCGGAATCCCCACCAGGGTCACCAACGCGCCGATGGCCATGACGGGCAGGCCGAAGAACACCAGCAGCCCCCAACCGATCACCGGACCGACCTGGGTACGACCCGCCTCCAGGATCCAGCCCGCCCCCCGCCCGGCCAACCACACCAGCACCAGTCCGACCACCAAGGTCGACACCGACACGGCCAGCCACCAGGCCAGCCGCCCGACCCAGCCGAACCCTTCCCAGTTGAGGTTGGTCTGCACCCGTCGGGTCTCCCCACCGATGGTCGCCCCCGATGCCACCACCGGGGCGTTCTGGGAGACCACGTCGCCGGTGACCACGGCGCCGGAGCGCAGCACCACCCGGCCGTTGAACACGACCACGTCGCCGTTGACCCGCCCCGAGATGGTGACCGGGGCGTCAAAGGCGGTCAGCGACCCGTCCACGGTGCCGTCCACGGTCGCCGAGCCATGAAAGACCACCAGGTCGCCGACCTGCTGGCCCTGGGGGACGTCGGCCCGCCCGGACAGGACCACGAACGCCTCGGTGGTCTGGGCGGCCTGGGCCCACGCGGGCGCCGCCAGCCCGAGTATGAGAAGAACCAAGAGTCCGATAACCATCGACCGGCGCACGCCGATCACCTCCAAGGCTTCAGGTCTCTTCGGGCAGGGTGGTCAACTCGACACGAATCGGCAGGATAGGCCGTATCGATCGTCAGCGCACTTCCTGGTTCCAGGATCCCAGGCGGCGCTGCTGGGTGAGGACCGGATGGCAGACGCCCGGTGGCGCAAGACGCTGCGCGGGATCGCAGTGGAGGAGATGCTGCACCTGGCGCTGGTGTCGAACCTGATGGCGGCGATCGGCGCGGCCCCGGTGTTTGGCCGGCCCAACTTCCGCAACGGTCTAGGTACTTTCCCTCCTGGCATGCTGGGCTTTCGGCACCGTGCGCTGGGAGGTGCGGCCGGCGTCGACAGTTGACGCCGAGCTATGCTTCCCGCCCTCCGGCGTGCCCGGCCCACCCGGGCATGCCCGGGCTCTCCCCCTGGTACAGCTCGGGCACCACGGCCGCGGCCCGCCGAAAACGCCGGACCTGGTAGACAACGAACAGGGTCGCGACCACCAGCGCCACCACCGCGCCGGCTACCGCGGCCACCGGGACCGATGCCTCCAGCAGCGAGCGGAGCGCCAGGGCCACGGCCACCCCGCCCACGATGGCGTTGATGCAGGCGACCATGCTCGCGGCCGTCAGCAACATCTGCAGCGGGCCGGTCGGCACCACGCCCATGCGCTCCAGCTTGGTGATCCCCTGCGGGTCGGTCGGGGGGAAGAACGACGCCGCCGCCGGATCCAGGCCCACGAAGTACTGGCGGATCCGAAACGACCCCATGGTATAGAGCATGTCCTCGATGGAGGTCTGGACCAGCCGCAGGTAGGTGAAGACACCGAGCAGGAACACCGGTGGCAGCAGCGTCAGGGCGAACAGGTAGAAGCTGTCGCCGAGCTGGTTGGCCTGCCCGACGAAGGCGACCGCGATGGTCGCGCTGGACAGGGCGCCGAGGTACAGGGTGGAGCGGCCGTTGGCCTCGGCGATGGTGCCCATGCGGGCGGTCTGCAGATTGAAGTGCTCGGTGGTCAACGCCGTGAGCGCCAGCTGGCGCGCCAGCGGATCCGTCGGCTGATCCATGCCATCCCCTTCTGTTGGGAGCCAGGCCGCCACGGTCGCGACCACGGCAGCGGATCATGATCACCCAGGCGGCATCCACTCACCATCCCGGCGCCACGCAGTTCCCTGCGCCTCGACAGCAAAGTGGGGCTCGCGGGCTGGGTCCGACGGGTGGAATGACTGTGAGACTGCCTAGTGGTTCGGTAATGATCGGGACTGCGAACGGTAGTAGCGGGCGTGACCCTTGGAATTACTGAGGGAATGACCGCCGACGCTGCCGACCCACCTGCTGCTCCACTTGGGAGAGGGCTGAGTGCTGCATGAGACGGCGACAGGTTTCGTCCTCGGCCTTCCGGTCACGAGCCGTATACAGCGTGTGACCCGATGCCGACTTGCTGGTATGGGCGACCTCGCCGCTGGATAGACAGCCGGCTATCCAGGCGACACGATGCGGCTGGCAGGTCCGGCGGATGGCGGGGTTCGTGGTGGCCCGATGACTGGTTCCGAGGTTCGGTATGTGAACAGTGGCGGTGTCCACATCGCCTATCGGGTCTTTGGTGATGGACCGGTGGACCTGGTCTTGGTTCCAGCGTTCACCTCGCATCTGGAGCAGAACCACGAGTGGCCGGGCGTGGTCGGCTGGAATGCGCGGCTGGTGTCGTTCTCCCGGCTGATTGTGTTCGACAAGCGCAGTACCGGACTCTC
>JBJMPB010000426.1:0-4310 GCA_045803455.1 Gemmatimonadales bacterium
ATGAGGACCAGAGCGCTGGGCCCGTGTCCCGCCACACCGGTCTCCGGAATGGTCGGAGCAGCCGCCGCGAGTACCAGCAGCACCAGCAGGAGCGTTCGAAGGCACAGCAACAACCAGTTCTGCAGCTTGAGCCGGCGCTGATGTTCCCGGGTGGTGGTGACGAGGTACCGTACGGCAGGAAAAACTATGGTGGGGGGCTCGCGACGGGCCAACAGATGTAGCAGGATCGGAATGGCCGCCATGGCCAGCCCGGCTAGCAGCCACGGATGGAGAAAGCTGATCATGCCGTACGGGATGGCGGCGCCAGCGCCTCGCGAAGAACCACGCCGAACGGCGTGTCCGTGGTGACTTGATGGTATTCGATCCCATGGCGCCGGCAGGCCAGCCGCCACTCACTCACCACGCCTCGCACCGTATCGCGATAAGGACCGGCCCAATCCCTTGGCCGGAGAACCACGGCCGCTCGCGTTTCGGGATCTTCGAATCTCGCCTCATTGTTCCCGGCGAGGCTCACCTCGGCAGGATCCATGATATGGAGAACGAGTACCTGGTGTCCCCGGTGCCGGAGAAAGCGAAGCGCCTTGAGTGCGAGGGTCCGGTCCAGCAACAGATCGGAGACAAATACAACCAGGCCCCGGCGGCGCAGCTGCCCGATCACCCGCCGGAGCGCCGGCTCCGCGGCGGTGCCGCGTCCGGCCTGCGCCGCCACCAGCACCTGGAGCAGCTGGCGCCAGTGGCTGAGGCGTGCACGCGGTGGCGTGACCGTGCGCACGTCGTCATCGAACGTGATCAGCCCGGTGGCGTCCCGCTGCCGGATCAGGACCAGGGACAGGGCCGCAATGAGGCGCTGCGCGTAGTCCAGTTTGGGCAATACCGTACCGGGCGACCCCGACCAGGCCATGCTCCGGCTGGTGTCGCACACGATCATGGCCCGCAGATTGGTCTCCTCCTCGAACTGCTTCACATACAGCCGGTCGTTGCGGCCCAGGATCTTCCAGTCCACATAGCGGAGCTCGTCGCCCGGCTGGTACATCCGGTGTTCGGCAAACTCTACCGAAAATCCCCGGCGGGGAGAGCGGTGGAGCCCGCTCAGGAAGCCTTCGACCACTCCCTCGGTGACGATCTCCAAACCACCCAGCTTTGACACTTCTACCGGGTCGAGTAAATCCAGGCGGGCGGCATTCGGGTGGTCAGTGCGCTGCATGGGAGGCGCAACGTATCCGGACGCGGCTGCGGAAGTCAAACAAAGCGGCCTCAGCAGATCGAGATGGATGAAACTATGATCCACCACCAGCCGTCTACGCCTTCAACAGCCCGACTCTCCCAATCCCGGAACCAGTGCATGCGGCGCTCGACCCTCACAGCCCTCTTTGTCCTCCTTGGTGCTCCCGCGGGAGTGGCCCAGACCAGCGCACCCCTCCACCGGGCGGCCGCCACGATCACGACGAAGGATGTTGCCCGCCGGATCGGCATCATTGCCGATGACTCCATGCTGGGCCGGGACACGCCGAGTCGGGGGCTCGATCTGACCGCTCAGTATGTGGCGAACCAGTTCCGGCAGTTCGGGCTCAAGCCGGGAGGAGACCAGGGCTCCTGGTTCCAGCGGTACAGCATCGCGCGACATCGCATGCTGCTTGACCAGTCCCGGGTCATACTCTCGAGCGGTGGAACGGTGGACTCGGCCAAGTTCACGACCGACGTCCGGTATGATGGCGGAGGCGTGCCGGAGAAGCCGCTGGCCGCCCCGGCGGTGATGATTAGCGGCGCACAGACCGAAGCGTCGGCGGCTGGAGCAGACGTGCGAGACCGAATTGCCCTGTACCTTCCCGAGCTCCGCGCCGATCCCGAACTGGTGCAGCAGGTGCTGCGTGCCCTCTACTTGAATCGGCCGACCGCGCTGCTGGTTCTGAACGACAGCGACTCCGCCGGCTTTGCCGTTTCCCTGCCCCGGCGCCCGCAGGAGCGAACGGTCGTGGGCGCACCGGCCTTGCAACCGACGGTTCTCCAGCTCAGGACCGGCGGGATTCGCTCGTCGCTGGCCGCGGCCGGACTCGACCTGCAGGGGTTGCGCGGCTCTCGCACGCCTGTGATCCGCGAGCTGCCGAACCTCAAGGTTCAGATTCAGATCAAAGACTCGGTGGTCTCTGCCCGCACCGCGCCTAATACGGTGGGTGTCCTCGAGGGCTCAGACCCGGAGCTCAAGCAGGAGTATCTGGTGTACTCCGCTCACATGGATCACATCGGGATCACGCCAGGCCGGCCGGACAGCATCAACAACGGCGCGGACGACGATGGGTCAGGGACCGTTGGAGTGATGGAGCTGGCGGAGGCCTTCAGCCGGCCGGGAGCCCGGCCTAGGCGATCGATCATCTTTCTGACGGTAAGTGGTGAAGAGAAGGGCCTGTGGGGCAGCGACTTCTTCACCGCCCATCCTCCGGTCCCGATCCAGCAGGTCGTCGCCGACATCAACATCGACATGATCGGCAGGAACTGGCGGGACACTATTGTTGCGATCGGGAAGGAACACTCCAATCTGGGTGCCACGCTCGACCGAGTGAATCGGGCCCATCCCGAGTTAGGCATGACGGCGATCGACGACCGGTGGCCCGCGGAGCGGTTCTACTTCCGGTCGGATCACTACAACTTTGCCCGCCGCGGAGTGCCGATTCTCTTCTTTTTCAACGGGGTCCATGAGGACTACCACGAGGTCAGCGACTCGCCCGACAAGATTGACAGCGAGAAGGAGTCGAGGATCCTCAAGCTGCTGTTCTACCTGGGACAAGACATCGCCAACTCGTCCCAGCGACCAGCGTGGAACCCGGAGAGCTATAAGGAGATCGTGGAAGAGAACAGCGTGAGCGGGGAGTGAATGCGCGAGCGGGAAATGAAAAGCGTAAGCGGGGATAAACGGCGTGAGCGGTGAGCCGGAGGGCGAACCACTCCGATCGTACAATCCCGCTTACCGCTTACCGCTTACGTTGTGCTGTTCCCGCTGTTTTCCCATCACCCGCTCTGGTCAACAAGACCCCGCCCACAATCAGCACCGCGCCCACGCCCTGCAGCGGGTGAGGTCGTTCGCCGAGCAGGAGCCATGCGCCGGCTACCGCCACCAGCGGCGTCACACACATATAGATGGCGGTACGGGTGCCGCCCACCGCCTTCACGCTGCGATTCCATAGCAGGTAAGCCAGAACCAGGGAAAACACCGCCGCGTATCCCAGGCCGGCCCACGCCACTCTCGGGACCTCGGCCCAATTCAGGTGAAGAACACCGGGAATGCCCGCCAATACCAGCCCCGGCGTGCCGGCGATAGTGGTAGCGGTGGTGACCCGAAGCGAGCTGATTCCGGGTGGAACCCGGCGAAGCCCAATGGTGTAGCCTGCCCAGCAGAAAACGGCCCCCAAGGTCATCAGGTCGCCCAGCAGAGTACTCGAGTGAAACCCCACGCCGCGGGTCGCGATCACGATGATCACGCCCACGGTTCCGATGGCTATGCCCCATCGCATCCGGGATGTGACCCGCTCCAATCGAAGCAGCCCGGCCAACACCGCCACCACGGTGGGCAGCATGGACAGAATCAGTGCGCTGTTGGTGGCAGTGGTGTGGTTCAAGCCTACCGTAAACGCCAGCTGATAGCAGGTGTTTCCCAAAATCCCGAGCAGGATCAGGGTCTTGGTGGCGCCCGGCGGCAGCGCGCCCGGTCCCTCCAATAGCCGCACCACGATCCACAGAAGCACGCTTGCTATCACGAACCGCACGGCCGTGAAAGGCAGCGGGGGAATGGCCGCCAGGGCCAACTTGGTGATGCTGAAATTCATTCCCCAGATCAGGCAGACGGTCAGCATGCCGAGATCGCCGGAGAGGCGAGCGCGTACGCTGGGAGGCGGGGAAGCAGGGAGGCTTGAGCTCGCCGCAGTCGTGGTTGCCATAGAGCCTCAAGAATACACCGAACATTGGCCCCGGTCGGCTTCCCCGCCTCCCCGCTTCCCCACTTTCCCACCTATCTTCACCCCATGTCCCAGTCCCGAATTCGAAACTTCTGTATCGTCGCGCATATCGATCACGGCAAGTCCACCCTTGCCGACCGTCTGATCGAGGCCACCGGCGCCGTGGAAAAGCGGCAGATGCGGGAGCAGCTGCTCGACACCATGGATCTGGAGCGGGAGCGCGGGATCACCATCAAGCTGAACGCGGTGCGGATGACGTACGCCGCGCGGGACGGGAACGACTACGAGCTGAACCTGATCGACACGCCGGGCCACGTGGACTTCACCTACGAAGTGTCCCGATCATTGAACGCCTGTGAGGGC
>JBJMPB010000528.1:0-8541 GCA_045803455.1 Gemmatimonadales bacterium
TTCCCCCGAATCGGGTGGTCGAGCTCGGCGCCCAGATTCAGTTCTAGTCATGACCGCGGTCACCACTCCATCTCCTCCCAGCTCTACTCGCCCAGTCTCCCAACCCAGCCGGCGCGCACTGCTCGCTTTATCCCTGGGAGCACTCGGAGTGGTCTACGGCGACATCGGCACGAGTCCCTTGTATGCGCTGAGCGCATGCTTCTCGCCTGAATATGGAATTATTCCGTCGCGGGAGAATGTGCTCGGTGTGCTGTCGCTCATTTTCTGGGCGCTCAACTTCGTGGTTTCATTCAAGTATCTGTCCTTCATCATGCGGGCGGACAACCGGGGTGAAGGTGGCATCATGGCGCTTCTGGCGCTTCTGCACCCCGGTCGAGACACTGCACGCCGCCGACGGATTCTGGTGGGCCTGGGATTGTTTGGGGCCGCCCTGCTCTACGGCGACGGCGTAATCACTCCGGCGATCTCCGTGCTGGGTGCGGTCGAAGGAATTGGGGTGGCAACGCCCGCCCTTCCCGAGTGGGTGGTGCCGCTTGTGGCGGCAGCGATTCTGGTCGTCCTTTTTCTATTTCAGAATAGAGGCACCGCGCGAGTGGGTGCCGTATTCGGCCGCATCATGCTGGTGTGGTTCGCCTCGATCGCAGCGTTGGGAGTCCGTGGCATATTGTTGCATCCCGGCGTCCTTCGGGCCCTCAATCCCTGGTACGCGATCGAGTTTCTGGGCCGCCATGGCCCTCGAGGTTTCTTGATCCTCGGGGCCGTTATCCTTGCGGTCACCGGAGCGGAGGCCCTCTATGCGGATATGGGGCATTTTGGCAAGCGACCCATACGATCGGCGTGGTTTGCCGTGGTATTGCCGGCGCTCACACTGAACTATTTCGGCCAGGGGGGAATGCTGATTGCCGACTCGGCCATTGCTTCCAACCCCTTCTATGGCTTGGTGCCGCAGTGGGCGCTCTATCCTATGGTGATAATTGCGACCGCGGCGGCGGTTGTGGCGTCCCAGGCCCTGATCTCCGGGGCGTTCTCCCTCACCCGGCAGGCCGTGCAGCTAGGGTACAGTCCCCGGGTGACGATTCTGCACACTTCGCAGACGGAGATCGGGCAGATCTACCTGCCGGGCGTTAATCGTACCCTGGCGGTGTTGTGTGTGTTGCTGGTGTTGGGCTTTCGCAGCACAGATAACTTGACCTCGGCTTACGGCATAGCCGTTACCGGCACCATGACGATTACGACCATCCTCTTCTGCATGGTGGCACGGGAGCGCTGGAAGTGGAGCCTGGCTCGCGTGGGTACCCTTGCGGCGGTTTTCCTCCTGGTCGACGTCTCCTTCCTGGCGGCCAATGTGGTGAAGATCGCCAAGGGTGGATGGTTCCCCCTTCTGGTGGCTGCAGCCGTCTATGTACTGATGACCACCTGGAAGCGCGGGCGGGAAACGGTCACGGGCATCCTGCACGACAATGCGCTCCCGCTCCCCCTCTTCCTCGATGACATCAGCCATCACCAGCCATCCAGGGTCCCGGGAACCGCGGTCTTCATGACATCGGACCCCGGCGGTGCGCCGGTGGTCCTGCTGCACCATCTCAAGCACAACAAGGTGCTACACGAGAAGGTGATCATCATGTCGATTTCGGGAGAAGAGATTCCTCAGGTCAGGCCGGACGATCGAGCTGAGGTCAAGGAGATGGGCAGCGGGTTTTACCTGGTAACCGGCCGATATGGCTTTATGGAGTCACCCGACATTCCGGCTCTGTTGAGCACCCTCGGCGCTCGCGGTCTGGAAGCCAAACCGATGGACACCAGCTTTTTTCTGGGACGGGAGACATTACTGCCCACCGGCAACTCCCGGCTGTCTCGCTGGCGCAAAAAACTCTTCATCCTGATGGCCCGGAACGCCCAATCGGCCACGGTATTTTTCAACCTGCCGCCGAATCGCGTGGTGGAGCTGGGAGCGCAGGTGCAGATATAGGTCTTACCCCTCCTTCTCCTCGTACATCTCCTTCAGCCGGTTGACCACGTTGGGATCGGCCAGCGTTGTAGTGTCGCCCAGAGTGCGCCCTTCGGCGATGTCCTTGAGCAACCGGCGCATGATCTTCCCGCTCCGGGTCTTGGGCAGATCGGCAGAGAAGAGGATGTCGTCGGGCCGGGCGATAGCGCCGATCTTCTTGACCACGTGCTCCTTGAGATCATCCTTGAGGCCAGGGCTCGCCTGTCTCCCTTCCTTGAGGGTAACAAAGGCTGCGAGTGCCTGACCCTTGAGCTCGTGGGTCCGGCCCACCACCGCCGCTTCCGCCACGGCCGGGTGGTCTACCAGCGCGCTCTCTACCTCCATAGTTCCGATCCGGTGTCCGGCGACATTGAGCACGTCGTCAACCCGGCCCAGAATCCACCAGTAACCCTCCTCATCCAGCTTAGCCCCATCGCCGGCGAAGTAGCGGCCGGGGAACCGGCTCCAATACGTGTCCCGGTAGCGTTTGTCGTCGCCGTAGATGGTGCGGAGCATACCCGGCCAGGGCTGGCTGAGGGTGAGGAACCCGCCACCCTGCTCCAGCGGTTTGCCGCTGGCGTCTACCAGCTCTGCGGTCACCCCGGGAAAGGGTACGGTGGCAGAACCGGGCTTGGTGGTGGTGACGCCGGGCAGCGGAGTGATCATGATCCCGCCGGTCTCGGTTTGCCACCAGGTATCCACGATGGGACAGCGCCCGCCACCAATCTGCTCGTGATACCAGATCCAGGCCTCGGGATTGATGGGCTCGCCGACAGTACCGAGCAGCCGCAGCGTGCGGAGGTCGTGACGCCGGGGGTGCTCGGGGCCCCACTTCATGAAGGCGCGGATAGCGGTGGGCGCGGTATAGAGGATGGTGACCCCATACGTCTCCACGATGCTCCAAAACCGGTCCCGCTCGGGCCAGTCGGGTGCACCCTCGTACATCACCACGGTGGCGCCGTTGGCCAGCGGACCGTACACCACATAACTGTGGCCGGTAACCCACCCGATGTCGGCGGTGCACCAGAAGACGTCGTCTTCCCGCAGGTCGAAGACGTAGCGCGTGGTGGTGGCAACATGGGTGAGGTAGCCGCCGGTGGTGTGGACGATCCCCTTCGGCTTACCGGTGGTGCCTGAGGTGTACAGGATGAACAGCAGATCTTCTGCGTCCATTGCTTCAGGCTCACTTCGAAGCGACGCTCCCTGAATGAGCCCGTGCCACCAATGGTCCCGTCCTTCCTTCATCAGCGCTGCCGATTCATCGCCTACTCTCCGGACCACGATGCAGTGCCGGATTGAAGGGCACTGGGCCAGCGCATCGTCGGCGAACCGCTTGAGCGGCAGCACCTGTCCGCGGCGATATCCGCCGTCGGCGGTGATGAGTGCAACGGCTTGCGCATCATTGATGCGATCACGCAGGGACTCGGCGGAGAACCCTCCGAATACGACGGAGTGCACCGCGCCGATCCTGGCGCAGGCCAGCATTGCCACCACCGCCTCGGGAATCATCGGGAGATAGATCGCCACCCGGTCACCTCGGCGGATGCCGAGATTCTTGAGGGCGTTGGCGCAGCGGCACACCTCCCGGGCAAGGTCCCAGTATGTGAGGACGCGGCGCTCGCCCGGCTCGCCTTCCCAGATGATGGCCGCCTTGTTCCGGCGGGGACCATTCAGGTGCCGGTCGAGGCAGTTGGCGGAGGCGTTGAGTTTTCCGTCGACAAACCAGCGGGCGTGAGGCAACTCCCACTCGAGCACCCGGCTCCAAGGCGCTATCCACTCCAGCTCGCGGGCTTGCTGCTCCCAAAACTTTTTCCAGTCGCTCCCCGCCTCATAGAGTGAATCGGTTGCAGCGGCGCGCGCGGCGAATCCGCGAGGGGGAGGGAACCGGCGTTGCTCGGAGAGGAGTGTATCGATCTGATCGTTCATGATCTGCAGGGGTGAGAGTCAGCCAGAAGCTAAGGGAGCCGCCCGGATGGTGTAAGAGTGCATGCAATCCCATCCGCTACTTTTGCAGCAGTCTGCCGCGGAGTGCGGCGTGAAGCGGAACTGCAAGACTTGTATGACCCTTCGCAAAGGATTGCGAATCCAAGCTTTCTCGCCACTGGCACCAGTCTCGCCATTCTGAAGACACGAGGGCGCGAGGTCGATGCGGCCAAGCGCAAATCCGCCCGATAAGAGCACACCCGGAGTGATTCGGGGCCGCAAAACTAGAGGTCTCACCTGGTCGCCTGCACCTGGTTGAGATAGCTCGGTGCCGAAGGAGGAGCAATGAGATCGCCGCACGACGCAGAGCGCGGTATGGCTGCACCGGAGACGCTCGGACTCGATACCCGGGTCGAAATCCGGAAAGCGGCCATCCGACTCCTGGAGGAAATGCCCGAAGGTGTTGGCCGCCTGGTGATCGATCTCGCGCGCACCCGCCACGTGGATTCGGCTGGACTCGGCGCGCTGATGTTGATTCAGCGACGGGCCGCCGAGCGGCGCCAGGTTGTGGTTCTCCGGAGCGCCAGCGAGGAGATTCGATTCCTTCTCATGCTCACCAAGCTGGACGATCTCTTTCAGCTCGAGTCGACGGTTAGTCAATAGGGAAGGCGGCCGAATGCCGCCTTTCCATCGACCTCGTTTTCCATTAGAGTACCCCCCAGTCAGCTTGCTCTCCCAGTGCTCCGGCACCGGCCTCAGGGGCGTACGGAATGACCAAGAACAAACGCCGCCGGCGCGTCTTGATCGTCGAGGACGAGCCGGCGCTTCGATTGAGCTATGAGCGGGCCTTCAATCCTCGATACGATCTGGTCTTCGCCTCCACTGGCGCCGAGGCATTGGAGCAGCTCGAGCAACATAAGCCGGATGTGGCAGTCCTGGACATGCGCCTCCCCGACACCGATGGGGTCGACCTTCTTCGGCGCATCCGGCAGACTCAGCCGGAGCTTCCAGTTATCATCACCACGGCGTACATGAGTATTGAGCCTCAGCTCAAGGTTCTCAATCTTCCCCACTCCGGCTACATCGTCAAACCTTTCCGCCTCGACGAACTCGGCGCGCGGATCGATGCCATCTCATGACGGTGTCCCGCTGCTCGAGGCTCGCGGGCTCCAGCGCTCCTTCGGGCCCGCACGCATCCTGCGCGGCCTGGACCTCTCCCTCAGTTCAGGCGAGGCGCTGGCCATCATTGGCCCCAACGGCGCCGGCAAAACAACTCTCCTGAGACTGCTCGCCGGGCTCCTGCGCCCAACGGCTGGGGAAATCCGGGTTTTGGGTCAGCGGCTTGGGCGGGGCTCCGATGGAACTCGCGGGTTGGTTGGCCTGCTCTCCCATCAGTCGCTGCTCTACGATGACCTCACTCTCCGGGAAAACCTGGCCTTTGCTGCCCGCCTCTATTCGCTGGTTCAGCCCAATCGAGTTGCTGATGCGGCGCTGGAGGCCGCGGGACTCAGCAACCGGGCGGCCGAACTGCCCCGGCGCCTCAGCCGAGGTCTACTCCAGCGAGCCGCAGTTGCCCGCACGTTGTTGCACGCTCCGCGGATCATCCTGCTGGACGAGCCTTTTACCGCGCTGGACGCTCCGGCGGCGGAACGGCTTCGATCTGACCTTCGATCACGCCTGGAGCACGGGGCCGGTGTGGTCATCGTAACCCATCAGCTGGCCGATGTGTGGGAACTAACTTCGCGGGTGGCGGTGCTGATCGAGGGGCGTTGGGCCGTGGATGAGCCTCGATCGGGCAAGTTGGATGCGTTCGTCTCCCGGTACGGCATGCTGACTGGTGTTTAGATCGCTGCGCCTGATTCTGGCGCTGGCCGGGAAGGACGTTCGAGCCGAGCTGCGGAGCCGAACCGCCCTCCTATCCGCGCTGGTTTTTGCCGCTCTGGTCCTGGTAGTCTTCAACTTCGCCCGGGACCCAACAGCGCTTTCCGCCACCGCACTCGCGCCCAGTGTCTTGTGGGTAACCTTTGCGCTGGCTGCGTTGCTGGCGATGAATCGGGCCTTTACCATCGAGCGAGAAAACGGGGCGCTGGACGGCCTGCTGCTGGCTCCGATCTCCCGTGAGGCACTGTTCCTGGGCAAGCTGCTGGCCAATCTGGCCTTCGTCGGGTCCGTGGAGCTGGTGACCTTGCCGCTGTTCACCCTGTTTTTCAATGTGAGCCTGTGGCCGAGACTGCCGGGCATTCTGGGCACCACGGTGCTCGCCACCATCGGATTCGTGGCGGTGGGAACGATCTTCAGCGCCATGGCAGTACGGACCCGCCATGCCGAGCTCCTGTTGCCGGTTCTGCTGCTTCCTTTCATGGTGCCGCCGCTTATCGGTGCCGTGCAGGTGACATCGCGACTACTGGCGGGTCGACCCTGGAGCGAAATAACGGGGTGGATTCGGCTTCTCGTGCTGTATGACATCGTTTTCGTGACGCTGTGCACCCTGGTGTTTCCCGCCGTGGTGGACGAATGAGCTCGATAGAGCAGGACCGAACCGCCGATCGAATCATTCGCCGCGGGCTTCGGCTCAGTGCCGCAGGTTTACTCGGGCTGCTTCTGGTCTATGTGCTTGCCCTGAGATACACCCCGGTGGAAGCGCGCCAGGGCGTAGCCCAGAAGATTTTCTATCTCCACGTGCCTGCCGCGTGGAGCGCGCTCCTGGCGTTCTCACTGGTTGGAGTGACCGGCGCCCTCTACCTCTGGCTCCAGGATCCCCGGCTCGACCGCTTTGCCGCTGCCTCGGCTGAGGTGGGCCTGGCGTTCAGCGGGGTGATGCTCACCACAGGGCCGATCTGGGCGAGGCCGATCTGGGGCACGTGGTGGACCTGGGATGCCCGGCTCACGCTCACCCTGTTCCTGTTCTTCCTGTTCGTGGGCTATCTCGCGTTGCGGGCTGCGCTGCACGATCCGGCCGAGCGAGCACGGTTCAGCGCGGTGGTTGGAATCCTCGGGCTTCTGCTGGTCCCTTTCATTCATCTGAGCGTCTATCTGTTTCGCACCCTGCACCCGCAGCCCATCGTACTTAAGCCGAGCGCGCCTTCGCTGCCGCCGGAGATGCTACGGACCCTGCTGGTATCGACTCTGGTATTTACGCTGTTGTACGTCGGATTCGTGACCGCCCGCTACGGGCTCGCCCTTGCGGCTGAGCGGCGGGAGCTGGAGGAGGGTTTGGATGTTGGCTGAGCCGCCCCAGAACGGCGGGTACATGGTTGCGGCCTATATCGTGACCACGGTGATTCTGGGCGGGTATTGGGTGCGGCTTTACCTAAAACAGCGTAAGCGGCAAGACCAACTGCGTAACCGTTTTTAGTCCGTCTTCCGCCGCCGATTCGGGCCTTTCGGCAAGAGCAGATACTCCCACAGCGCCGCTGCCAGTAGCGCTCCCACAATCGGTCCGATCCAGTAGACCAGCTGTCCTACCCACTCACCGGAAATAGCGGCCGGGCCAAAGGCTCGAGCGGGATTCATCGCCGCGCCGGTCAGCGGCCCGCCCACCAGAATGTCGAACAGCAGCACCAGTCCAATACCAAAGCCGGCGACTCTGGGAGCATCGGGCGAAACCGCGGTTCCGAACACGGCCGACACCAGGAAGAACGTCAAGATCAGCTCGATCCCAATTGCCTGACCCAGCGATACGGAGCTGGCGATCACCGGGACCCCCAGCATGGCGTTGCGCACTGCCGGAGCGGGCAGGAGCAGCTTCACCAGGAACGCGGCGAGGCAGGCGGCGGCCAGCTGCACCGCGATGTATGCCGCGGCGGAGACCGGGTCGATTCGTCGTCTGAGCAGCAAGCCGATCGTGACCGCCGGATTCAGGTGGCCGCCGGAGATGGTCATGGTGGCGGTGATCATCACCGAAAGCACTATCGCGTGGGCAAGGGCGATCCCGATCAGCCCGATCCCGCTATTGGGAAAGCCGCCATTGACGACCACGACCGCGGCGCCCACAAACACCAAACCAAAAGTGCCGAGCGCTTCGGCGGTCAACCGACGTGTGAGGGAAGGCATGCGCGAATCTAGGAGCTTACTCGACCCGCCGGAAGAGCAGGCTGGCGTTGATGCCGCCGAAGCCAAAAGAGTTGCTGAGGAGGTAATCAGGTTGCAGCCGCATTCCGTCGGGATCGACGTGGGACAGGTCGCACACCGGATCGGGGCAGTTCAGGTTGACCGTCGGTGGCACCCAACCTCGGCGACTGGCCAGGGCACAGATCGCCGCCTCGATCGCGCCGCTCGCTCCCAGCGCGTGTCCGTAGTAACCCTTGGTCCCGCTGAACGCCGGCCGGTAGGCGTGCTCCCCAAACACCTGCTTGATCGATGAGGTCTCAGTAGGGTCGTTGAGCGGAGTCGAGGAGCCGTGGGCGTTGATGTAGCCCACCTCGTGCGGCGCCACTCGAGCTTCGGCCAGGGCGTTCCGCATTGCCCGCGCCGCCTGCTTGCCATCGGGCCGGGGCGCCGTCATGTGATGCGCGTCGTTGGTCAAACCGAACCCGCAGATCTCGGCGTAGACCGGCGCCCCCCGGGCCAGAGCTCGCCCGCGCTCTTCCAGTACCAGCACCGCGGCCCCCTCGGCCATGACGAATCCATCC
>JBJMPB010000540.1:0-4988 GCA_045803455.1 Gemmatimonadales bacterium
TTCCCCCCGTTGAGCGTGCGTCGCAGCAGCTCGCCCAGGCGGGCGATCATCCGCTGGGCTCGCTCCGGCTCTCCTGTCACATAGGCCGAGATGGCGTTCAGCGTGTTGAACAGAAAGTGGGGGTGCAGCTGGAGTCTGAGAGCATCCAGGCGGGCTTCAGTCAACCGGGCCTCCAACTCCGCCGCGCTGATCCGCTGTTCCCGGTACATCCGTTGGTAGACGAATGCAGCCTGGATCCCGAGGATGACCCAGTAATACAGAAATCCAGTGAGCGTTCCCCAGACTATCCCCCCCCTGAGACCAGTGAGAAAGCTGCCGATCGTGCCGGGCGGCTCCCGGCCGATCAGCGAAAGACCCAGGTAGTGGAGCGTATAGGTGGTAACGATCTGGACCGGTGCCAGGACCATCATCACCAGGAAATGGGGGGTGAGCGTCCGTCCGGCTCCCCCGGCGCCGAGTGGCCAGCGTCGCCCGGCGGCCAGCACGAGAGCGGAGAAGACTGCCCAGGTCAGGGCGTAGACGAATTCATGGTAGACGTCCCACTGCCAGTCGAAGGGACGGTGGCGGGCAGCGCCGACCAACACGTTCTCGGCGCTGAAGAAGACGGCGACACCGCACCAGATCGCCGCGAGACGTACGGCTGGAGAGCTCGGCAAGCGCATGGGACCATCTTCGCGCGCCGGCCGGCCGACCGCAACGGCTCAGAGCGTCGGGTCCCGTTCATCACGCGCGAGTCCGCATTCGTCCCGGATTGACGGCGGTTTGGCCCAGGAGCGTTGGCCTTCGGGGGCCGGGATACCAGCTTAGATCTCCCCCGATCCGAGGACTCCATGAAGCATTTACTCCCCATCAGCATGCTCGGCCCCATCCTGTTTTTCGGACCCTCGCCCTCGGCTCAGGCGCAAACCGCCGCCGATTCCGCCGCAATCCGAGCCACCGCCCTCGACTACATCCAGGGCTGGTACACCAATAATCCAACCCGGATGGAGCGCGCGCTGCATCCTCATCTGGCCAAGCGGCTCGTCTGGGCGGATTCGACCGGCAGAAGCCATCTGGTAGATCTCACGGCGCTGGAGCTGATTCAGGGCACCAGGTCCCCTCCGCCGACACCCGCTTCAGAGCGGCGCGACGAGGTGAGTATTCTCAGCAGCTACGGCAATGTTGCGATCGTGCGGATCGAAGCCACTGACTGGGTCGATTTTCTGCAGGAAGTGAAATGGAACGGCAGCTGGAAGATCCTGAATGTCGTCTGGGAGAACCGGCCGGAGATGGCGGGTAAGGTGGTTAAACGTTGAGAATACAGGTGTCACCCTGAGCAGAGCGAAGGGGCCAATCTGGTTTACGCTCCTTCGCTTCGCTCAGGATGACAAACAGCCGTTCCGTCGTTCAATCGTTCCGTCTTCTCATGCCGTCTGCTCCACCAGCTCCAGCGCCCGCCGAACCGCGGCCAGATGGTGATAACTATGCCTCACGGGATGATCCTCCAGGAAGAACTGACAGGTCAACGGCGCATCCGAGTTGAGTGACACCGGGGCAGCGCGGTCCAGCTGTTCATCGCTCAGGGCACGAATACCCGCGGCGGCTGCCGCGCTGTTCTTCCGGAGCAGTTCAATGGCCTCCTGCTTGGTAGTTCCCGCAAACTCCCGGGAGTGCTGCGCGTTGATCTCGTGCACGGCATCCCAGGTCACCCCGGCAATCGGCTTCCCCTCTGCAAGGGTCTGGACCAGGGTCATCTCGAGTGGATACATGCTCGCGACGTGATGGATGACGACCCCGATCTTTCGCCCATCCTTGGGCAGAGGGGTCTGCCACTCGGCATCTGTCAGTTCGTTTGCCAGGGCTTCGAGGGCACGGGCACCCTGCTCCAGGCGTTCGGCGAGAAGATTGGAACGTCGGCTCATCGGTGGACCTCCGTAGGCTATGGATGACATGGAATACAGCAATCATTTTGGCCCAATTGATCCGCTTCTGAAATGACCAACCGTCCCGACTTCCTGCTCCAGCGTACAAGAGGGATCATGGCACTCACAGCCGGAGTTGGCGGGTGCTCGACCGAATCAACTGAGCCAGGACCCGGTCCCGCTGGCGCAGAGTCACTAAGTTCGTTTATTTCCGGCTCCCCCAGATCCAAGAAGTTTGTGGAGAACCCCCAGTGAGCGGACCATCCAAGGGCCCCCGCGTCCCGGTTGGCGGCATTGCGGCCATAGCCGCCCTGTATGCCGTCGGCTATTTCGTGTGGGAGCAGAGTCACTGGGGCTCCCCTGCCATCCGGGACCTCGTCGGCAACATCGCCTTCATGCCGTTCAACCTCGGCGTGATGAGCCTGTTCGCGTTGGCGTCGAGGCAGGGTATTCTGGATCCCGGGGTTCGCCGCGCCCTCCGGCTGCTTGCTTTGGGTGCGGCCATGGTCTTCATCGGCAACGCCATCTCCACCTGGTACGTCGTGGCGCTGCAGGCCAACCCTCCAGTGTCCTGGGCCGACCCTTTCTTCCTGTCGGACTCGCTGCTCACCCTCGCCGCCCTGCTCTCCTTTCCTCTGGCCCGCCGCACCCGGCTTGAGCGCCGGAAGTTCGTGCTCGACGTTGCGATGGTGCTGGTGGGCGGCGGCGTCGCCATCTGGTACTTCTCCATTCGGCCCACCGCGGCCTCGCAAGAGAGCAGCCTGGTGGTCACCTCGCTTGCCTTCGCCTACCCCTTGGCGAGCATGCTGGTACTGCTGGGCGTCACCACGGTGTTGCTCCGACAGCCTATGGACGGCAACCGGCTGGCGTTTCGCCTGCTGGTGACCGGAATCTCGGTTGGTGTCGTCGCAGACCTCACTTTCAACCTGGTGCAGCTCGAGGCGGGTGGCCGAAGCGCCAACTGGGCCGATGGCGTGTTCCTCATCTGCTATGTGATCCTGATCTACAGCGGCGAGCTCTACTGGCGACGCCCGGCGCCAAATCAGCCGGCGACGACCGTGACGGTCCGCCATCAGCCGATCAGTCCCCTTCCCTACCTCGCGGTGGGCTCTACCTACGCCCTCCTGCTCTTTGTGGCGCTTCGGCCCTGGAGCGATCCCATCAGCGGCCTTGCCCTGGGTGCGCTACTGGTCACCGGCGTGGTGGTGCTGCGCCAGGTGTTGACCGTGCGGGAAAATCTCCGGCTTCTGGCGGAGCACTCGGCTCGACAGAATGAGGCCCGATTCCGGTCTCTGGTCCAGCACTCGTCTGACGTCATCATCGTTACCCGAGCCGATGGCACCGTTCGCTTCGTCAGTCCGTCGGCCACTCGGGTGTTCGGCTACGACCCCTCGGAGATGCTGCGTCACAGCATATCCGAGCTGCTCCACCCCGATGACCGGGAGCGCGCCGCCACCTTCTTTCGCACCGCATCGCAGTCGCCTGGTGTGACCGGACCGGTCGAATGGCGCTTCCGGCAGCTGGACGGCTCCTGGCTTCACGCCGAGATCCTGGCTACCAATCTCCTGCACGACCAGAGCGTCAAAGGCGTTGTTCTCAATACTCGGGACGTGAGCGAACGCCGCCGGCTGGAGGAACAGCTCACCCACCAGGCGTTTCACGACCCGCTTACCGGACTGGCCAATCGAGCGCTCTTCCGCGACCGCGTCAGCCACGCGCTTGCCCTGGCCCAGCGCCGCGGCACGCCGGTGACCGTCCTGTATCTGGATCTGGACGACTTCAAGAACGTCAATGACAGCCTGGGTCACGGCGAGGGCGACCGGCTCCTCATCGCCAGCGCGGAACGATTCCTGGCTTGCGCCCGCAGTGCAGACACGGTGGCCCGACTCGGTGGCGACGAGTTCGCCATCCTGATCGAGGGAGCCGACGGACGCGAAGGTCTGCCCGAGCGGCTCGCTGCCGCCATGTCCCACCCCTTCAGGCTCAGTGGCAACCAGGTACGAGTCACGGTAAGCATCGGAGTCGCATCGGCCTCGGCCGAGGACAACGCCGACGATTTATTGCGGAATGCGGATATGGCAATGTACGCGGCCAAGCGGCACGGGAAGGGACGGGCGGAAACCTACGAGTCGAGGATGTACGCCGACATTCGCGAGCGACTCGATCTTGAAGCCGCCCTCCGAATAGCCATCGAACAGCGGGAGTTGACCCTCTTTTACCAGCCGATCGTGAACTTGCAGACCGGGGCCATCTACGGGGTGGAGGCGTTACTCCGGTGGGAGCACCCGCAGTTCGGCCGGCTGCTGCCCCAGCATTTCATTCCGCTGGCCGAAGAGACCGGGCTGATCGTTCAGCTCGGCGCCTGGGTGCTGGCCGAGGCGTGCCGCCAGCTGCAAGCCTGGAAAGCGAGCCACCCTCAGCACAGCCTGGCGGTGTCGATCAACATCTCGGGCCGGCAGCTCCAGGGAGTCGGCTTGGCAGAGGCGCTGCGGCAGACGCTGATATCGTCTGGCGTCAGTCCTTCGTCTGTGGTATTGGAAATCACCGAAAGCGTGCTGATGCAGCAGACCGACGCTATTCTGGAGCGGCTGCAGCAGCTCAAGGCGCTCGGCGTCCGGCTTGCGATCGACGATTTCGGAACCGGCTACTCGTCCCTGAGCTACCTGCAGCGCTTCCCGATCGACATCCTGAAGATTGCGAAGCCGTTCGTGGAGGAAGTGGGCCAGGGGGCCGACCGATCGGCCCTGGCCCGTGCGATCGTCGGCCTGGGCGACACGCTCAAGCTGCAAACCATCGCCGAAGGAATCGAAAGGGCCGAGCAGCGAGCCGCGCTGATCGAGCTCGGCTGCAGCCTCGGTCAGGGACATCACTTCTGGCCCGCGCTCTCGGCCCCAGCGCTGGAGGAGCTGCTCTCGACCGACCGGTTCCCCCGCCTGCGGCTGGTTGAGGGCAATGCCTCCTGAGGCGCGCCTACTTGCTCGGGTCGTCCGCCGGATTCACGTAGGTCATCGCGAACGGTCCCATTGCCGAAACTGATACCACGGTCGCGCCTTTAGCCGCTGCATAGTGGTGCTGCTGGGCCGGCAG
>JBJMPB010000544.1:0-4502 GCA_045803455.1 Gemmatimonadales bacterium
GGCTGGCCCGCTCCTGCCACCAGGGCGGCCGCGCTCGCGGTACTCCTGGCGCTGAGCCGCGTGCGGCAGCGACGAGTGGAGCCCAACGCGCTTCTCTCTGCCACCTGCCTCTGCGTCCTGCTGGTCGATCCCTGGTCCATATTGGATCTTGGCGGCTGGTTGTCCGTCGCGGCGCTCTGGGGTGCCTCGACGTTCACCCGCTGGACCGACCAGGCCCTCGGGAACAACGCCTGGTGGCGAATGCTTGGCTCCTCCATCGGCGCTACGATTGCCACGGCTCCCCTCACCGCAGCTGTCCTGGGTACCGTGGCGCTTATCGGCATCATCCTGAACTTCATTGCCATTCCACTGGCCGCCTTCACGATCCCTGGCGTATTCGCCAGCCTGTTGATCTTCCCTCTGTGGCCGGCTCTGGCCGGTGCGCTGGCGGGAGGCGCGGGCCTGGGATTGCACGGCCTCGAGCTCCTGGCTCGCGCCGGGGCTGCAGCCCCCGGCGGTCATGTCGTCGAGCCCGCTGAGCTCCGATCTGGCGTGCCCTGGCTTGTAGCGCTCATGCTGACCCTCTGGGCCACCCGCCGTCGCAATACCCTGGCTGAGGCAATGCGCCGCTGGAGCTGGTCCGGCGTGGGTGCACTCTGGCTGGCGCTGTTGACGAGCCTCGCTCCCGGTTCGGCTGACACCGGTTCCAAACTCGCGTTACATTTTCTTGACGTGGGCCAGGGCGACGGTGCGCTGCTCCGGACACCGGCCGGTCACTGGGTCCTGATCGACGGCGGACCAAAGACGGACCAGAGCGATGCCGGCCGCCGCGTGATGGTGCCGTTCCTTGCTCGCCATGGTGTCGGTGAACTTTCGCTGGTGTTCGTTTCCCATGCCCACGCCGACCATCTCGGAGGCGTTATCAGTGTCCTTGAGCGGTATCCGACCGGGGTTGTGGTCGAGCCTGGCGAACAGGTGGCAGACCCTTTGTATTACGCCTTCCTCAACGAGCTCGCGAGCGAGGCAATTCCCTGGCATGTGGGTTCCCGCGGAGAACATTTCACGCTTGACAGCGTGAGCTTCAGTATTCTCCACCCCGATAATCATTGGACGCATTGGGGTGAGGATCTGAACGAAGATTCGTTAGTGCTGCTGGTAGAGTACGGCGGCTTCCAGGCCCTCTTCGCGGGCGACGCGGGGTTTCCGGCCGAGCGCGAGATGCGGAGCCGGATCCGCCGAGTGGACCTGCTGAAGGTGGGCCATCACGGAAGCCGCGGGAGTACTGGAGACGAATGGCTGGACTCATTGCGTCCTCGGGCCGCAGTGATCTCGGTTGGCAGAAACAACTACGGTCATCCCTCGCCGGCCACGCTGGACCGGCTGCGGCGCCATGGAATTGCTGTCTGGCGCACCGATCAGGACGGGTCCGTCAGCATCACTACCGATGGGCGAGAGATGACGGTCCAGTCCCGCGGCCGCCGGGTTACATACGGCGTTCAGTAATCCAGTCGAGGAGGGCGCTTGCAGACATCAGTCACCACGATCGAGCGGTTTATTCTGGACCAGGAGGACCGGTACCCAGAGGCAACCGGCGAGCTTTCCAACCTGCTCTACGACATCGCCCTCGCTAGCAAGATCATCGCCGCGGCTATTCGGCGGGCCGGGCTGGTGAACATTCTGGGCGCGGCTGGAAATCAGAACGTGCAGGGCGAGGAACAACAGAAGCTGGATGTCTTTGCCAATGAGACCATCAAAAACTGCCTGAAGCACACTGGCCGGGTCTGCGCCATGGGTTCCGAGGAGGATGATGACATCATCCCTGTGCCGCCGGAATACTCGGCGGGGAAGTACGCCGTTCTCTTCGACCCGCTCGACGGGTCCTCGAACATCGACGTCAATTCAGCCGTTGGTACCATCTTCAGTATTTATCGGCGGGTCAGCATGCATGGGCGGGGCACCGCCGGCGACGTACTGCAACCGGGCTGCAAGCAGGTGGCCGCGGGATACATTATGTACGGCTCCAGCACCATGCTGGTATACACCACCGGTCAGGGTGCGCACGGATTCACCCTCGATCCCACCATCGGCGAGTTTCTGCTGTCCCACCCGAGGATCATCACCCCCCGCATTGGCCGGTATTACAGCGTCAACGAGAGCAACTTCCATCGTTGGGACAAAGGAATGCAGACCGCGGTTAGAGGGCTCAAAGGGGATTTGAGTGACGGAGTTACCCCCAAGAACAGCCGCTACATCGGCTCTTTGGTCGGCGATTTTCATCGCAACCTGATCAGCGGAGGAATTTTCCTGTACCCAGCAGACAACAAGAACATGAAGGGGAAGCTGCGTCTGTTGTATGAGGCCAGTCCCATGGCGTTCATCGCCGAGCAGGCAGAAGGTTCCGCGACGGATGGGGTTCGCCGGATCCTGGATATCGTGCCGGACGGCCTGCACCAGCGTACGCCGCTCGTTATAGGGTCCCGCGAAGACGTCGGCTACGTGGCCGACACCCTCCGGCGCACCGCCGCCCGCGCAAGCGGCCCGGTTTCTCAGCCAGCCTTGTGAAGACGGTTTACGGCCCGGAGGACTGGACCGGGGATCCGGTCCGGGATCTTGGCCATCCCGGCGAGTTCCCCTTTACCCGGGGTCCTTACCCCAGCATGTACACCAGCCGGCTCTGGACCATGCGCCAGTACGCCGGCTTCGGGACAGCGCAGGAAACCAACCGCCGGTTTCGCCAGTTGCTCGACGCCGGCCAGATGGGGCTCTCCACGGCGTTCGACCTCCCGACTCAGATGGGCTACGACTCCGATCATGCCATGGCTCAAGGCGAAGTCGGGCGAGTCGGGGTGGCCATCGACACCGTGGAAGATCTGGCGCAGCTGTTCCGCGACATCCCCCTGGATCGAGTGTCGACGTCCATGACCATCAACGCCACGGCCGCCATTCTGCTGGCTATGTACGTCGTGGTGGGGGAGGAGCATGGCGTCGCTCGCAGCCAACTGACCGGCACCGTGCAGAACGACGTGCTCAAGGAGTACATCGCGCGCGGCACTTACATCTATCCCGCGGCACCTTCGCTCCGGCTGGTGGCCGATATCTTCCGGTTCGTCACCGATGAGGGGATGAGCTTCAATCCGATTTCGATCAGTGGCTATCACATGCGGGAGGCAGGCGCCACGGCGGTACAGGAGGTGGCCTTCACCCTCGCGAACGCCCTGGAGTACGTCAGGGTGGCGCTGGCTGCTGGACTCAGGATAGAAGCCTTCGGTCCGCGACTCTCGTTCTTTTTCGCCAGCCACAACGATCTGTTCGAGGAGGCCGCGAAGTTCCGCGCCGCCCGCCGGCTCTGGGCCCGCCTGGTCCGGGAGCGGTTTCAGGCCGATGACGTCACCGCTCGAATGCGGTTCCACACCCAGACCGGGGGCGTCACGCTTCAGGCGCAGCAGCCCCTCAACAACGTGGTTCGGGTAGCGGTGCAGGCCTTGGCTGCCGTGCTGGGCGGCACCCAGTCGCTGCATACCAACGGTTACGATGAGGCGCTCTCGCTACCCACTGCCGACTCGGCGACACTGGCACTCAGAACTCAGCAGGTGCTGGCATACGAGTCCGGACTCGCCAGTGTGGTCGATCCGCTGGCCGGCAGCTATTACGTGGAATCGCTCACCGATGCCATCGAGCGCGAGGCTCGGGAGCTCATCTCCGAGATTGACGCCGAGGGTGGGGCGGCTCGGGCGATCGAGCGCGGATTTTTTCAGGATGCTATCGCGCGGAGCGCCTATAAGCTGCAGAAGGAGCAGGAGTCCGGCGACCGCGTGGTGGTCGGCGTCAACCGCTTTTCCGATGACTCGCCGCCGCTGTCGATCCAGACCCCGGACTTCACCGCCTTGGAGCAGCAGCAGCGGTCAAGTTTGGCCGAGATAAGGCGCCGACGGGACTCGAAAAAGGTTCGAGCGACTCTGGATTCATTGCAGCAGGCAGCGGCTGGAGCCGACCGGCTTATGCCTTTCATCATTGAAGCGGTCAAAGCCCGGGCCACGCTGGGGGAGATGAGCGACACGCTTCGGTCGGTCTGGGGCGTGTACCGCCCCACGTAAACCGGATCGCCTGCGTGCGCGTGATTACGCGGCCATGCCTCATGGTACCGGTCTTTGGTGGTCTTTGTGCCTTCGTGGTAAAGTCCAGCAGCTGTAGGTTGAACCGTCTGGTGTGAGGCGCTAACTTTAGTGGCTGGTTTCATTTACCTCACGAGCCGCCATGCCCACATATGAGTACCAGTGCCCTGAAGGGCACGCGTTCGAGAAGTTCCAGAAAATGACCGAAAAGCCGCGAGCCAAGTGTCCGGTCTGCGGCAAACCCGCGACCAGAAAAATTTCCGGTGGGGCCGGTCTGGTATTCAAGGGCAGTGGTTTCTACATCACCGACTATGGCAAGGACGGTAAAGGTCCTCGGAAGCCCGAGGCCGAGTCGGCACCCGCCAGCGACACGAAATCCTCAGAGGCCAAGCCGGACAAGGCGGAGACAAA
>JBJMPB010000623.1:0-5604 GCA_045803455.1 Gemmatimonadales bacterium
CCGAGCTGCATGACCAGCCACAGCGGCCGATAGAGCACGCCGGGGAGGTCGTTGATGAGCCGGAAGGCGTCGATCTCGAGCTCGTCGATATGGTTGCGGTTGACCAGCTTGATCGACACCAGCAGCACCGCGAGCGCGGTCACCAGTCGGACGACGTCCCCAGGGTGCCGGGGCAGGAACAGGTCAGGTCTGACCCGCGCCTGTCCTTGCTGCTGCTGTGTCGACATCGAGCTCCCCCGCCCCGGCGCTCCCTCAGCATGCTACGCGGAAGCAGTTCAACGGGACCGCTTCGCTGGCGCAGATCCGCCAAGGACGGCCTCTGTGCGTCGGGCGTGCCCATCGACCTCAGCGCCTCCGTGCTTGCCTCAGCCAGCCCCTGAGGCGTCGGCCGGACGGCGTTCACGAGCGCCTCCTTCTCGTGTTCTCCGCCGGAGTAGTTAAGTTCGGTGGCGATAGGCTTACACCACCGCCGCCGCTTGCGGGGTGTGGATGTGGGCTCGCAGCCGGAATCCGAGGTCGACGGCGGCGGCGATCGGCAGGAGGAAGGGCACCACGAACACGACGACCGCGAGCAGGCTCGTCTCGGCTGGCCCAGCGGCCCCGACCCCACCGCCGTGGACCCTCCTGCCGCCATCGACAGGCCGCCAGCCCGGCCACCACCCAGCTCAGCCCGCCGAGGGTGGCGATGAGCTTGTCGCCGGTGGTCCACAGCCGCGACAGCGATACCAGCACCACCCCCACGACCCAGCCGAGGAAGGGGATCACCAGGGCAACGAGGGCGATGACTTCCAGCCATGGGGTGGCCGGCTTGGCCTCCGGCCAGATCTGGACGAAGAACACCACCACGACACCGGTCCACAGTGACCAACCCAGCGCGTAGAGCAGGTCGGCCACCAGCAACAGCGGCTCGGTCGTCACCGAAGTTTCCCCGCCCGCGAGCGCCGCGGACGTAGGGAGGGCGCCCAGGCCCTGGGCGCCCTCCGAGCCGAGATGACGACTACTGACCGTCGGAGAAGAACCGGTACACAGCGGTGTAGGGCACGCCGACGGTCTGGTCGGTGGCGGGGTCGCAGGCGCCGGAAGGGGCCACGCCGCCACGGGTGTGCAGACGCTGGATGTAGTCGACCGTGGACAACACCCCGCTGCCGGCATGCCCGGTCGACTTCAACAGCAGCCAGGGGATGTCCTTGGTCGGGTTGGGAGCGTCTACCCTTTTCTCCACCGCGGCCGTGACCCGGCTGCCGTCGAACAACTCCCAGGTGGGCCCGGCGTAGTGGATGCCGATCGCTGTGCCGTGTCGGCTGAGGGTGGCGGTCGGGTCTCTGAAGATCCAGGTGCTGGTGGCTTGGTCGCAGACGTAGTTCTGGGAGCCCCTGCCGATGGCCGTGAGCACGAGTTCCTGGCCCTCGGGGGGCCGAAGCTCGCTGAGTAGACCTCCTGCACCGGAGCTCGAGTTGGCGGCGGCGGGCAGGGCTCCGGGCAGCGCGAGCAGCGCGACCAGCAGCGACAGGAGCAGCAGACGTTTCATGGGCGACCTCCTTGCCCTGTGGCCCTCCAGGGCCATGACGGCGGCATGGCGCGAGACCGTGGCAGGGTGGCGCCTGGGGTAGGGAGAGGTTGTCCACGGTGTGTCGCAGCCGGGGATTGTGCACCATCTGTGCTCATCCTGTCATTTCAGCTGGCTGCGACGTATCACCGGGCCGGCATTGGCGTCGCTATCAACCGTCCCGCCCTCGATCACAGGGTCTTGCTCCCTCCGCTTGGATGGGCAGGCCGACGGCATGCCGGCGCTATGGGAGCAGGACGGCGGTCAAGACCACGATCGCTGCCACCGCGAGGACCAGCGCGATCAAGATGTAGGCGGGGAGCCGAAGTCTGCCGCGGTGGTCCCTGAGCCTCACCTCCTGGCTGTGGTCGTCGTGGCCGCTGAGGGCCGAGTCGGGCTGCTCACCGGGCGTGGGGAAGACATGGTCGGAGTTGGTGTCCCAGAGGTCGGGCATACCTTTGGCCCTGACGGTCGGGCGTGAACTGGGGAAGGGAGACGTTGGGCTGGGATGGGAAGATGGCCGGCATGGCTGACCCTATCCCTCCGGTCGACCTGGCCAGCCTCGCCGCGGGCGGGAACCATCCAGGGGCGCGGTGGCGGCTGGACGGGGAGGACCTGCAGGCCAACCTGGTCCGGCTCGGCCGGGGTGATCGCATCCAGCCGCACCGCAACGACGAGGTCGAGGTGCTGGTGGTGGTCGTCTCAGGCCGGGACGAGTTGACCCTTGACGGCCAGGTCCACCAGTTGGCCCCGATGGTCGTCGCTCACCTGCCCAAGGGGACGGTCAGAGCGATCGCGGCCGTCGACGGGCCACTTGCCTACCTGTCGATCCACCGCCGCCGGCCGCCGGGACTGCAGGTGAGTCGGCACGCCCAGCGACGCTGAGATCCCAACGGATAACCGGCTACGGAGGCCAGCGGGTTTGCCGATCCGGGCGCTGGAGCTTGACGATGGCCGCGGCACAATCCAGTTGAGAGAAACGCCAGGCAATCTGTCCGGTTCGGGATCAGAAACTCATCAGCATTTGTATCCAACCGATGCCAGTTGCTGCTACTCGCTGATACTTGATCCAGACGCTACGATCAGCATTGACCTGCATAAACGGTTGTTCCTGCTGGTCACCGGCCGAGGAGAATAGCCCCAGGTTTTTCCTTACCATGGATGCGCTCTACCGACTGAGCTAGGGGACAAGTTACCGTTCTGCAGTTAGCTAGCAACATTGTATCAACAACGCCGCTGAAGCGACCGATAGATCGAGCACTCATCAGCCTACAGCACCGATGATGCTACCGGACCACTGCCGCATGAACCCATGGCGGTCGAGCGCGAGAGCGCCGGCTGAAAGAGATCCCGATTCCTCCGGAATCAGGCGTGCAGAGGGCTGTAGGCGGCGCAGCGCATCCAACAGCCTTCGGCCTTGACCTGGCATGCCACGCGCGACTGTGAGGCAGGCGCTCGGCCACCTGGTGGACAGCTCGTGTGTACGCCGGTGCGCTGGTGTTCTGCTCAAGCTGCCCGGATGCTGAGCAGGGTCGGATGGTCGCCGTAGAGCCGCTGGTGCCGGGGGCTGGCCAGGCCGAGCTGACCGAGGATGGCAACGATCCAGTCATGCTTGGCGTTGCTGAACATCATCGGATCCACCGGCCCACCGGCCACGATCCCCTGCTTGAGGGCGGCATACCGACGCCGCAGGCGCGGATCGGCCCGCAAGGCATCGCGAAAGCCCCGCATGGCCGTGACCTCGGGGCTGGAGGCCGGGACCACGTGCACATGGATCCGGTAGTCGGTTTGTCGGTGCCGGAAGGTGCCCCAGAGCATCGGCCGGGTGGCCGGGAACGCCGTCGGGGACTGGCGCTGGAAGCCGAGCTCGAGCAGGGCGGCGGTGATCGCTGGGATATCGGCCGGCGCGGCCGCCAGCAGCAGGTCAATGATGTTCTTGCCGGCCAACCCGGGTACCGCTGAGCTGCCGACGTGCTCGGCAGGGGTGGCTGGCCAACGGGTGGCGATGAGCGCGATCAGGCGACGGGCGACCTGGGAGGCCTGCGGGTCGGCCTGGTGGACCTCGACCGGCACACGATGGTAGGGGCCAATTGGTGGGTGGGAGGCCGAGGTTATGGTTGCCTGGGATGGCTGCTGGTCGGGGTGAGCAGCGACGCCGTGCACGGTGACCTCCCTGAGAAGCCTGGGCCCGGGTGGGCCACAGCACCAGCCTGGCGTGTCGCCGTCACGAGATGACGACAAGGCGATGTCGCAGCAACGGCGGAAAGGACTCGACTCGGTCACCCCCTGATACGAGCCACGACTGGCCATGCAGACCTGGCTTAAGAGGCCGGTCTCATAAGGAGCTGGTGGGGGTGGAGGCTTGGAGGATGAAGCCCAAGCCCACGCCTCCTCCCATGACCGAGTAACTGGCTCCTGGCCACAGCTGGGACGCAATCGTGCCGCCGCTGCCAGCCACCCACCCCAGCCGAACGGCGGCCGCCCTGGATCTCGGATGGTGTGGTCCTTGGCGTTGTCCTTCATAGGATCAGCGGTCTCAAATGCATCCCTGGGCTCGGTCCTGAGGCCATCTCTGGTCGATTGTCGAGCGGTCGACTCGGTGGGTTGGCTGCGGCAACGCTGGCTGTGTGTCGGTGTGTCTGTGCTCAGGTGACCGGCCGAAACGACGGCCGGTCACCGCCCTCCACGCGCAGGCCGAGCTTGCAGCCTAACGCCGCCGATAACGTCGGCTCCAAAGCGGCCTAACATCACCGGGTGCGGAGGGTTGACAAGCCGCAACTGAGCAAACATGGTCGTCCTGCCGGGAGCGAGGCATCTCCGGTAGGGAGGGGCCCATGGACGTGCCCGCAGACCGCTCGAGACCGACCAGCGCCCTGCCTGTCCACCCCAGCCTCCGGGAGGCGGCCCGGTCGCCGCGTCGGCGGCGGCCCACCGGGGCGGCCCCGCCGCTGCCCTATCGGCTGCAGTCCAGCGGGATCCGCTGGCTGGTGGCGGCCGTGGTCCTGGTCGGGCTGACCCTGGCGATCTTCGCCCGCGGCCTGCGGGGCCCGGCCGTGGCGGTCACCGTGGTTGATGACGCGGTGGTGCCGTGGCTGGCCGGCCTGGTCGGGCCAGGGCTGGTGGCGCCCCTGCGGGGCCTGGCCCGCATCGCTTCCTGGGGGGTGCTCTGGACGCTGTCGTATGGGCTGGTGCTGGTCTTGCTGGTCTTGCGGCGCTGGCGGCACCTGATCGTGTGGCTGGTCGTCGTCGAGCTCGGAAGCTTCCTCACGTTGGGCCTTGCGGCGATCGCTCGGCGGCCGCGCCCGTTCGGGGTGGAGCTCCAGACCAGCTGGGGTGGCTGGGCGATGCCGTCGGTGCAGGTCGCCTACCTCACGGCGATCCTCATGGGGGTGCTGTACACCCTGGTGCCGGAGGGTCGCTGGCGCAACCTCGGCAAGTGGGTGGCAGCCGGGCTGATCACCCTGGTCGCCCTGGCCCGCATGGCGCTGGGCATCGACGCCCCGACCGATGTGCTGGTCGGGGTGGGTATCGGGGTCACCATCCCGCTGCTGCTATTTCGCCGCTTCACCCCCAACGAGGCCTATCCAGTCGCCTACCGGCAGGGCCGCAGCGCCCACCTGGATGTCGGCGGCGCCCGCGGGGAGGCGATCCGGCGGGCCCTGGCCGACCAGCTCGGCATTGTGGTGGAGGAGGTCAAACCGTTCGGGCTGGCCGGCTCAGCCGGCTCCACCCCCCTGCGGATCAAGGTCAAGGGCGACCCGCCGACGATCCTGTTCGGCAAGCTGTACGCCCAGAGCCACCTGCGCTCGGACCGCTGGTACAAGCTCGGCCGCGAGCTGCTGTACGGCCGGCTGGAGGACGAGAAGCCGTTCAACACCGTCCGCCGGCTGGTCCAACAAGAGGACTACGCCCTGCACAAGCTGCACGCCGCCGGGCTGCCCAGCCCCACCCCCTACGGGTTCGTCGAGCTCACCCCGGAACGCGAGTACCTGCTGGTCACCGAGTTCTTCGAGGGCGCCACCGAGCTGGGCGAGGCCGAGATCGACCAGGGCGTCATC
>JBJMPB010000628.1:0-3018 GCA_045803455.1 Gemmatimonadales bacterium
AGGCCGACGAGGTGAAGCGTCCCGCCAGTCTGGCGAAGTGTGGCGCACAGCTCCACTAACGGCTCGATCTGGTAGAAATCTCCGCTCTGAATGCTCTGGGAGATGCGGACCAGGTCTTGAGGCACCACCCTACCGGCGCCGAGGTTCAGATGGCCCACTTCACTGTTGCCCATTTGCCCTTCAGGCAGGCCCACGGCCAAGCCGCTGGCCTCGAGCAGAGTGCGCGGATACGACCGCCAGAGCCTATGCCAGTTGGGCGTGGAGGCCAACTCGATGGCGTTGCCCTCCCGCTCCGTCCGATAGCCCCACCCATCCAGCACAACGAGGACTACCCGTGGAGCGCTTCCGTTTGACATGGGTCTCCGCGTGTTCTACAATGCGCCACTGTGATTTACGCGCCGCAATCTAGTCCGGGCCTGCGTTGGCTACCAGCCTGCGTAATCGCGGTTTCATTGCTGCCGACACTTCCGCTTCAGGCCCAAGATCAAAGCGAAATCTCGAGTGACACCCGGCTCCGGAAGGAGCCGGACGGCACCCCGCTGGTTTCTCTGCCCGCCGGCACAGAAGTCGAGGCAGGAAAGGCCCGGGGCAATTGGCACGAGATCGAAGTGGAGGGGTGGATCTTTACTAGCTCCACCGCCCCGACCCGTCGCGACGGGTTCGATCTGGTCGTGACCGCAAGTGGGGGAGAGAACATCCGGGAGTCGCCCAACGGGCAGGTTATCGGCCGGGCGCGGAACGGCGCGCTGTTTCACAAGCTGGAGACTCGGGACACCTGGACTCACGTGAGCCGGGCGGGCTGGGTTCCCCGAACCGCAGTGAGCACCTCCGAGGACAGCCGTTCTGGCGAGGAACCGGCCGCTCCGGTGGACACGCCTTCGGTGGTCCAGCCTCCTGCTGCCGTCGCTCCAACCACATCGGCCGCGAGCCCCCGGTCGGCTGATGCCGACCGAGCCGCTGTCTCACGGGAAACTCCGCGGTATGCCACACCCCAGGGCGGACCCTATGCCAGCCTCCAAACCGGTGCACCGGCCCGGGTCTTGGGACGTTCGGGCGAGTGGGTCCGGGTTCAGCTCGAGGGCTGGGTTCGGGAGACCGATCTCGAAGAAGCAGCAGGGGGCGCGCTCACCGGCATCACCGCAGCCGATGTCCGGTCAGACCCAGGCCGATACGTCGGAAAGATGCTGGAGTGGCGGCTACAGCTCATTTCTGTGCAAACCGCCGACGAGCTCCGGACCGAGATGAGCAAGGGGCAAAGCTACCTGCTCACCAGAGGCCCGCTGCCGGAACCGGGGTTCGTGTATGTCACGGTCACGCCAAGTCAGGCAGCCGAGTTCCGCACGATGCCGGCGCTGCAGGAGCTCACCCTGCGGGTGATCATCAAGGCCGCGCGGACCAAGTATCTCACCACTCCGGTGGTGGAGTATGTGGGGCGGGTCGGTGATTGAGACACGAGTCACGGGTCACGAGTCGAGAGTCCCGAAGACCTATTAGATTACAAGCCTCTGGTCCATCCACCGAGGGCAGCAGCGTTCCCCTCGTCCCCCTCGCGACTCGTGACTCTCGACTCTCATGAACGATCTCCTCCGCCAGCGCATCACGAAGCTCCTGGAATCTCTGGACGACGAAAAGGCCTACCAGGTACTCGACTACGCCGAATTCATCAGCAGCAAGTACGCCGCGCGGTCGGAGCCGGATGGCATTCTGTCCAAGATCACCGCCACGGTGGAGAACACGATGCGCGCCGGCAAGCTCCCGGTTCAGGCGATCACCGGCACGATGAGCCTGATGGACAGTGCCGCAAAAGTGATGAAGGGGCTCGCGGCGGCAGGGCAGGCGGTGGTGGAGGAAGCAGTGAAGGCCGCCGAGAATAGAGTGGAACCCGAGGCGCCCGGCGGGACCGATTCGAGCCAGTCCGGCGCAGGGAACGCCCCCTGAGTAAGCCTTAACCCACACAACCCATGGCCGCACCGGCGAAGGCTCCTCCTCCTCAAACCTCCGCGCCATCGGAGTTCATCCGGGGCATCGGCCCGCTCGCCGCCATCTCGCTGGTGGTCGGCTCCATGATTGGGTCAGGCATCTTCATCGTCTCGGCAGACATCAGCCGGCAGGTTTCTCAGTGGGGGCCGGGCGCGCTCCTCCTGGTCTGGATCATCACCGGCGCCATGACGGTCACCGGCGCCCTGGCTTACGCCGAGCTGGCTGCCATGATGCCGCGTGCGGGCGGACAGTACGTGTTCCTCCGGGAAGGACTCTCGCCGGCGGCCGGGTTTCTTTACGGATGGACCCTGTTCACCGTGATTCAGACCGGGACGATCGCCGCGGTGGCGGTGGCGTTTGGCAAGTTCCTGAGCGTGTTGATGCCCGGGGTCACTCCCGATGTGTTTCTCTCGCTGGGGAAACTTCACCTGCCGGGCACGGCGACGCCGGTGGAGCTGGGTCTCTCGTATCAGCGGATCGTGGCGATCCTGCTCATCGTGGTGTTGACGCTGCTGAACATTCGCGGAGTAAAGCTGGGTGCCGCAGTGCAGACGGTTTTCAGCGTGGCCAAGATCGGTGCGCTGGCGGTGCTGGTGTTGCTGGGGCTCACCCTCTTTCGCCAGCCCGACGTCGCGGCAACAAATTTTTCCAGCTTCTGGGGTACCGGAAACTGGGGGGTCGTGGTCTTCCCGGTCATCGGCGCCGCGATGGTTGGGTCGCTCTTCTCGGCCGATGCCTGGAACAATGTCACCTTTGCGGCGGCCGAGGTGCGCGAGCCGACCAAGAATCTGCCCCGGGCGCTCGCGCTTGGAACCGGGATCGTATGCACCCTGTACGTGCTCGCCAATCTGGCCTATCTCAACGTTCTTCCATTCTACGGCGATCCGCAGGGCGCCGACGTGGTAGCGCGAGGCATTCAATACGCGGCGCAGGATCGGGTCGGCACCGCGGCCATCGAAGTAGCGCTCGGCGCCGGGGCCGCCACCATTATGGCGGTCGCCATCCTGCTCTCCACCTTTGGCTGCAATAATGGACTGA
>JBJMPB010000644.1:0-4255 GCA_045803455.1 Gemmatimonadales bacterium
CGGGAACGAAGAGAAAGTTGCGGCCGGCCATGGGGGACCTCTTGGAAAGATGGCAGACTGAGGGCTACGTCGGATTCTTCCCGACCATAACACTTTGTGAACTTTTTCACAAGAGCGGAACCCTGAGCCAAACGACCCTACTTCAGCCCCGGGATCTGCTGGGGAACCTCTACTCTGCGGCCACAAACGCGGTTGCGCCAGGACCGGCTCTGGCGCGGCGGCTGGAGACGGTCCCCGAGAGTGGCCGACCAGTCTGGATACTGGCTCTCGGCAAAGCCGCGTTTCCCATGGCGACCGCTGCGCTGAACGTGCTTCGGGCCCGGGGCGCCTCACCCGCCGGGAGCCTGATCGTGGCGCCCGCTGGGGCCACCACTCCGCATCATTCTCTCGATTGCGTGGCCGGAGACCACCCCGAGCCGGGGCCCGGCTCGTTAGCGGCGGCCGGCGCGCTGGAGCGAACGGTAAAGCGGATTCCGAAAACCGATGAAGTCTGGCTTCTCCTTTCAGGCGGAACGAGCAGTCTGATTGCTGCTCCGGAGCCCGGGCTGTCGCCGGCGGATCTGACATCGATTTATTTCCTTCTGCTGGGCTCAGGCCTCGACATCACGGCGATGAATCGGATCCGTAAGCGGTTCTCTCGCTGGGGCGGTGGCAAGCTGGCTCGGGCCCTGGCACCCGCCAGAGTTCGCGGATACGTGGTATCCGATGTGATCGGGGATGATCTCGCCTCCATCGGATCGGGTCCGTGTGTTCCCGACCCGACCCTCGCACGGGAGATTCGGGAGCAATTGGAGGAAACGGGCATGTGGCCTCGACTGCCCGAGTCGGCTCGGTCCCTGGTCCTCTCGGTTGAGGCAGGAGAACGAGCGGAGACTCCGAAGCCGGGCGACGATGCCTTTGCCGGCGTGAGCCTCGAAGTGATCGCCAGCAATCAAATCGCCCTCGAGGCGGCGGCCGAAAGAGCTCGCGAACTGGGTCTCACGCCTGTAGTAGCGAAGAATCCTATATCAGGCGAAGCGGCACCGGCCGGAGAGTCGCTGGCCCGGAGCCTGCTCGATCGCTGCGCCCGGCGGGGTACGGAAACAGAGACCCGGCTGTGCATGATCTGGGGCGGGGAGACGACGGTCACTCTGGGCGAGCAATCGGCAGGGATCGGTGGCCGATGTCAGGAGCTGGCGCTCGCCGCCGCGAGAGCGCTGAAGGGTGCATCGGAAGGTGTTGCCCTGCTGGCGGCGGGTACAGACGGTCGCGACGGTCCTACCGATGCTGCCGGAGCCATTGTGGACGGCCAGACCTGGCAAGCCATTGAAGGCTCGGGCCGCAGGCCGGATCGGGATCTGGCCGAACACAATTCCTATCCGGCGCTCGACGTCGCTGGAGCTCTTCTTCGACCCGGATTGACCGGAACCAACGTGATGGATGTGGTGATGGGCTGCTGTCTCTAAGGATGCACCTCCAACCTGGGCCGAAAGTCTTCTCCCAGAATCACGCTCACATCAACTCGGCGAAACGTGTCGATCTCCACCATTACTGCACCCGCTCCGAGAGCGGCGGCGACGTACGTCGCCTGGACCGAGTCGCCCCTCCGCGCTAACACCCGGGTCAGAGAGGCAGTCGAATCGGCATTGCCGAGGAACACCACGTCCAGTCCGCTACGCCGGAGCATTCGGGTGGCGGTCCTGGCTGCGCCTTGCCGCTGAGTCCCGTTGAGGACCTCGACCGTCACTCGTCTTTTCGGTGTGATCCTCACAGGGGCAGCAGAGGTGCGCTCCGGCTGGGAACGCGGCCAGAGCCAGATCCCCGCTCCCAGCACCAGCAGCACCGAAGCTGCGCCTAGCGCCAGCTCCCGCCAGTGGCGACGAGACTGTTCCAGAATCGGTATGTAGGCTCGAGAACGGGCCATCCAGATTCGATGATATGGGAAAGACGAGCTCGCGCGACTTCGCGGAGGACACCGTGGGGGTTGTCAGGCAGCCGTTGAGCCAACTCGGCCCGTTGTTTCCTCTGGAACGGCCGCCCCGGATCGAGGTAATCCGCACAATATAAAATGCGGCCGACCATGTCCCATTCGGCCAGTCCAAGAGAGTGGTAACGGACGGCATCGAGCACGCCCCGATCGTCCTCTCCCTCCGCCCGCGCCCGACCAGCACTGGCCGGGCCATGGCGCAGCTCGGGCGGGCCCGGAGAATCGGCGGCCCACTTTTTCAGATCCTCGGGCGATGCGTCGCGCAGGGCGTCGTGCAGCCATACTGCCCGGAGCCACCGGTGTTTCTCCGAATCGGGAACACCGATCTGCTCCGCCCACATCGCCGCCAGCCGGGCTACCCGCTGTATGTGCTCCAGCCGCTTGGGGGTGACCACCGCCCATTCGGGCAGGGTTGGCCTGAGCTCGGCATCAACCAAGGCCCTGCGCCAGGTTGATATTGTCGATCAGCCGGGTGCTGCCTATCCGGGCCGCGATGGCGACAATGGTCCTTCCGTCCGCGGTTGAAATCGGGCTGAGGCCTTCCGGCTCGACAATGGCAATGTACTCCACCCGCACCGCGGGCTCGGCCTCGAGCACCCGGCGCATGTGCTGCTCCAGCCTCGGAGCCTCACGTTCGCCTTCGCAGAAGCTGCGGTGGGCGGCGAGCAGAGACCGGCTGAGGGCCAACGCCTGCCGACGTTCGTCCGCATTCAGATAGGCATTCCGGCTGCTCAGGGCGAGCCCGTCGGGCTCTCGAACTGTCTGCACGCCGACCAGCTCGATGGGCCAGTCGAGATCCCGCACCATTCGCCTGATCAGCGTCAGCTGCTGGATGTCTTTTTGCCCGAAGCATGCCAGGTCCGGCTGCACCACATGAAACAGCTTGGCCACCACCGTGAGAACACCGGTAAAATGCCCGGGTCGGGCTGCGCCCTCCCACCGTTCCGCGGTTTCACCCGGAGTCACCCGCACCTCGGACCCGGACGGGTACATCATCTCGACTGAGGGCACGAACAGGGCGTCCACACCACGGCTCAACGCGAGGCTGCGGTCCCGAGGCAAATTCCTGGGGTACCGGGCCAGATCTTCTCGGGGACCGAATTGCAGCGGATTCACGAAGATGCTGAGCACGACAGCATCGGTCCGGCGCCTGGCCTCATCCACCAGGGCGAGATGGCCTTCGTGGAGATAACCCATCGTGGGAACCAGACCGATGCGGCGGCCGACCTCGCGCTCGGCCCTGCTCCAGACCCGCATTTCGGCGATGGTGGTGAGCTCAGTCAAAGCTGTGCTCTCGCCCGGGATAGTTTCCGTCTCGCACATCCGCGGCAAAGGCCCGCACTGAGTCCCGCACGGATTGTCCCAATTTGCCGTAGTGCTTGAGAAACTTGGGGGCAAACTGCTCGTTGAGCCCGAGCATGTCGTGCAACACCAGAACCTGACCGTCGCAGTGTGGTCCAGCTCCAATTCCAATAGTCGGGATGGTCAGCGACTGAGATACACGGGCGGCCACGCCAGCGGGAATCAGCTCGAGCACTACGGCGCAGGCGCCGGCCGATTGCAGGAGCTTGCCATCTCTGACCAGGCGCTCGGCGGCTTCCTCGTCTCTTCCCTGCACCCGGTAGCCGCCGAGAGCATGGACCGACTGCGGGGTGAGGCCGAGATGCCCCATCACTGGAATTCCCCGCTCGACCAGCGCCGCCACAGTATCTACCATGTGACCCCCGCCCTCGAGCTTCACTCCGTGCGCGCCGGTCTCCTGCAGCACTCTTCCCGCGTTCCGGATCGCTTCAGGGATCGAGATCTGATAGGTGAGAAATGGCAGGTCTACGAAGACGAGCGCTCGGCGGGATCCCCGACGGACGGCGGCAGCATGATAGATCATCTGGTCGAGAGTGGCGCTCAAGGTGGTCTCGTGACCGGCGATCACCTGATTGAGAGAGTCGCCCACCAGGAGCACATCCACGCCACTGTCTTCCAGGAGTCGCGCGAAAATGGCGTCATAGCAGGTGAGCATGACGACGCGTTTGCCTGCTGCCTTCAACGCCAAAAGGTCGGTGACCGTGAGCGGCCGCGGGTCAGCGTTCATCGGGCTTCAATTCCGCCAGCTCTCGGCGCCAAAAGTCGCGGTTGGACAGCTCGGGATGAGGAATGATAAGGTCAGGCTCCGCTACCCGCCTCTCTCCGAAGCGAACGATATCCAGGTCCAGCGTGCGCGAGCCCCAGCGCTCGGTTCGCTTTCGGCCCTGCACCTGCTCGATGGCCTGCAGGGCTTGGAGCAGCTGCCGG
>JBJMPB010000362.1:0-9534 GCA_045803455.1 Gemmatimonadales bacterium
GTGGAGCTTACACCAGGAGAATGGCGGTTGCTTTGAGCGCTATGATCACCCTGAGCCCCGGGCGCAGCGCCATTTCGTCGGCGGAGGCGGTGGTCACCGAGGCGATCAGCGGGCGGCCCACATCGAGGTGAACCTGGGTAACCGGGCCCAGTCGCTCAAGACGAGTCACCACCGCCTCCTTGTGATTGCGAGCCGAGTCGGGATGCGCAGTCAGGCTCAGGACGATGTCCTCCGGGCGGATCACGGCATGCGCCGGCCCTTCCCGCTCGGCCACGACGTCGAGGCTCAGATTTTCTCCCTGAAACCGTCCCCGAAAGGGCACGTCCTGTTCCGGGGAGTCGCTCCGTTGGACGGTTCCTGCAATGACGTTTCCGCTGCCCACAAAACGCGCGACAAACGCTGAGTTAGGGTATCGGAACACCTGCTCCGGAGCTCCGCTCTGGGCAATTCTCCCCTCCGATAGCACTGCCACCAGATCTCCCAGCCGGAGCGCCTCATCGAAATCATGGGTGACCTGCAGCGTCGTGATTTCCTCTCGCTCATGTAGCTGGCGTAGCTCGCGCCGGAGCACCTGCCGGGTGGCCGGATCGACGGCGGCGAACGGCTCATCTAGGAGGAGGATCGATGGCTTGGGGGCGAGCGCGCGGGCCAGCGCCACTCGTTGCTGCTCACCGCCGCTGAGCCCCCGTACCGGGCGGTCGAGCAGCGGCGTGATTCCCAGCAGATCGGCCAATTCTTCGGCCCGGGCGGTGGCGCCTCCGTTCTGTCGTCCCCGGCCGGTGAGGCCGTAGCTGATGTTGTCTCGCACGCTGAGATGCGGAAAGAGATGATACTGCTGATACACGAAGCCGATTCCGCGCCGCTCCGGCGGCAGGTTCGTGACGTCCTCATCGTGCATGAAGACCCTGCCGCCAAGGAGTCTGGCGTGGCCGGCAATGGCCTCGAGCAGCGTGGTTTTTCCGGAACCGGTAGGACCGATGATCAGGGCGTACCCGCCGCTTGGCACTTCCAGTGAAATATCGCGCAAGTGAAAGCTTCCCACTCTGACCTGCAGATCTCGCAGGCGAATCACGCCGGTTCCTCGGGCTGCAGCACTCGGACCAGCAGGAACACGGCCAGAGCCACGACGAGCAGAATTACGGCGGCTGGCACCGCTGCCGGCAGCCCGAACGCAGTGAATCGATCGAAGATGAAGATGCTCGCCACTTTTGGGTTGTACGTCAGGATGACGATGGATCCGAACTCGCTGACGCTTCGGGCCCAGGCGAGAATCGAACCGGCGAGAATGCCCCTTCCTGCCAGAGGTAGCGTCACCCGGCGAAAGGCTCCCCACGCCGTGTCGCCCAGGGTGCGAGCAACGCGCTCGAGCTGCGGATCGACTCCGCGGAATGCCTCCCGTGCGCCGCTGACCAGGATGGGAACGGAGACAAACAGCATCGCCGCCACGATTCCCGGGACGTGACTGACGAACTCCAGGCCGATATGGGACAGGAGGCCACCGACGGTGGATCGGCGTCCCAGAAACAGCAACAGGGCTATGCCGGCCACGGGATGCGGGATCACCACTGGCAAGTCGATGATACCCTGTACGATTCGGCGGCCAGGAAAGCTGCGGCGGGCCAGGAGATAAGCCAGAGGAATGCCGAGGAGAGCGCCGAGCAGGGTAGCGGCGGTCGCGGTCAAAACCGTCAGCGCGATCGATGCGCGAAGCTCTGGGTCTCGCATGGCATCCGCCAAACTCCGCGGCGACGATTCCAGAAGCAGACGAAGCAGTGGCCCGATCACAAAGAGAACAAGGCAGGCCCCGAGGCCGGCCAGAATCACGCGAGACCAACGGACGTCCATGCACAATCGTCGCGCTCACCCGACGCTTTGTCGAGGGCTGCCAGGGTGAGCCGCCGGCCACTAATTTGCCGCATGCGTGTCACCTTTGTCGGTCTTGGGGCCATCGGATGGCCCATGGCGACGCACCTCGCCTCGCGGCACGAGCTCACCGTCTACAATCGGACAATTGCACGAGCCACTGACTTCGCCGGTCGCTATCCCGCTGGGGTGGCCGACACGCCCAGGCAAGCGGCCGACGGCTCGGATGTGGTGGTGACCTGTCTTCCTACCTCCCGTGAGGTCGAGGCTCTGCTGGACGGGGCCGACGGATTGCTCGCCGGTCTCAGGCGTGGGGCCATGCTGCTCGATTGCACTTCGGGTGATCCGGCCAGCTCCCGGCGCATTGCCCAGCGGCTGGCGCAGAAGGGCATTGCGTTTGCCGACGCCCCGGTGAGTGGAGGGACCAACGGCGCCGAGGCGGGAACGCTCACGGTGATGGTGGGAGCCGATGAGAGCACCTATCAGCGAGCCGTACCGGTTCTGCACGCATTCGGACAGCGCATCCAGCACATGGGGCCGGTCGGGACCGGTCACGCGATGAAGGCGGTCAACAATGCCCTCCTGGCGGCCAACATCCTGGCCGTAGGAGAAGGCCTGGCGGCCTTGGTAAAGGTGGGAGTTCCCGCCCGGACTGCGGTCGAAGTCCTCAATGCCTCGAGCGGACGTTCCTTCGTAAGCGAATCGCTGGTTCCCGACCGGGTCCTGACCGGAGCCTGGCCCCGCACCTTCAGATTGGCCTTGCTGGACAAGGATGTGGCCATAGCCTGTGACCTCTTGAAGGACACCGGTGTGGCCGGGAATATCATTGGCGCTTCAGGGAAGCTGCTGGCCGAGGTTCGAGCTGCTCTAGGCGAGGAGGCCGACTACCTTGAAGCGATCAGGTGGATCGAACAAGGGGCCTCCGTAGAGATTAGGGGCTGACACCGGCACTTGCCCGGGCTGGGCTGGTTCGTTCAGTTTCCGGCGCCATGCACCGAACAATTCAATGAGCGATTGGGGCGCCACACAGCGGGTTACGGCCCGGGTGGTGCTTGCCGAGGGTGTCGTGCTGGCGGGGGAGCTCCACCTGCTGGCCCGGGCCACCTACCCGTCCGACAGCGAAAGCCCGCTGGAAATGTTGAATCGCGACGATCCCTTCTTTGCCCTGAGTCTGGGTGAGGGAGGCGTCGCCTTCGTCTCCAAGGCTCAGGTGGCAGTAGTCTCCTGCCAGAATCTGGAGCCGCGCGATGACCCTGATCGCACGACCGCCGCCAAGCTGGTCCTGCTGTCGGTCGAGCTGACCGACGGGGTTGAATACCGGGGCCGCAGCTCGTTCGAGCTTCCCCCCAACCGGGCCCGGGCTCTCGACTACGTCAATGCGCCGGGCCGGTTTTTTACGTTGGCCACTGATGGGATCATGCAATACATCAACAAGTCCCAGGTACGCCTGATCCGCCCTCTCGACTGAGATGCAACCGTGGCACGACTCGACAGACTGATACAGGTGATGCAGGAACAGCGGGCCGAAGCGCTCGAGCTCGCCGTCGGCAAGCCAGCGTCGCTCATGTATAATGGATCGCTTCGTCCCATTACCCGCGAGCCGCTGAGTGATGCTCAGATCCAGGGCCTGGTCCGGGAGATTGCCTCAGCGGACGCGGCTTCGCAGTTCGGCTCCGCCGAACCCGTGGCTTTCGCCTACCGGTCTCCCTATGGTGAGGTCCGGGTAGAGCTCAAGGCCGGTGCCAACGGCCTTGCCGTGCTCCGGCCGGCGTCGGCCCAAGCTGGAAACGCTGCACCCTCGGCCAGCTCGGCACCACCCGCTGCCGCTGCCCCTCCGCCTTCGCCCTCGGCTCCGTTCTCACCGGCTTCGCCGTCACCCTCACCCGCCGCACGCTCGACCCAGGATCTATCGGAACATCGTGCGGCCATGGATGTGCTGTTCCGCATCCTGGTTCAGTCCGGCGCCTCTGACCTTCACTTGCGGAGCAACGAGCCACCCATGCTGCGGGTTCATGGCGAGCTGGCCCGGCAGGACCAGCCCGCGCTGCCCGCCGAGCGGGTCGAGAACATGCTCCTCAGCATCATGACGGCCAAGGAGGTCGGGGAATTCCGGGACGGGGGAGATACCGATTGGGCCTACGAGATCGAAGGCCTGGCGCGCTTCCGCTGCAACGCGGGGCGGGACCGCTACGGTGCGATGGGGGTGTTCCGGGTGATCCCCAACCAGATTCGCACAGCGGAGGAGATGGGACTGAGCCAGGAGGTTCAGAACCTTTGCTATTTGACCAAGGGGCTGGTGGTGGTGACCGGGCCAACCGGCTCGGGCAAGAGCACGACTCTGGCCGGCCTGGTGGATCTGATCAATCGAACTCGCACCGATCACATCATCACGATCGAGGATCCCATCGAGTTCGTTCATCCCAGTAAGAAATGCCTGGTCACTCAGCGTCAGGTGGGCGTCCATACCCGTTCGTTCAAGCACGCTCTCCGGGCGGCTCTGCGAGAGGATCCCGACATCATCCTGGTCGGCGAAATGCGAGATCTGGAAACGGTCTCCATTGCAATTGAAACCGCGGAAACCGGGCACCTGGTCTTCGGCACGCTCCACACCACCACCGCCTCCTCGACCATCGACCGCATCATCGACCAGTTTCCCGCCGACCGGCAGTCGCAGGTACGGGTGATGCTGTCCGAATCCCTGCGGGGTGTCATCGCCCAGACCCTCTGCAAGAAGATCGGAGGCGGCCGGGTGGCGGCCAGGGAAGTTTTGCTCTCCATTCCGGCGGTCTCCAACCTCATCCGTGAAGGGAAGACCTTCCAGATCCCTTCAATCATGCAGACCAACCGGAAGGGCGGGATGGTGACGCTGAACGATGCGCTGATGGAATTGGTCGATGCCAAATTGGTGGAACCGAAGGAAGCGTACATGAAGTCGGTCGAGAAACAGGGCTTCCTCGCTGGACTGAAGGCCAAGCGGTACGACGTATCGTTTCTGGGTGAATGAGCGTTTCGCCGCCGATCCTGGTTCTGGTCAACCCGCAGGACATCGTGAACATCGCCAGCGCGGTGCGGATCGCCAAGAATTTCGGGATCGACCGCATGAGGCTGGTGAACCCGGAGGTCTTCGACCCCTACCGCATCGAAGGCATTGCCCACAACACGGCAGATCTGGTTGCCCAGATTGAGATCGTCGACTCACTCGAGCAGGCCATCCAGGATTGTGTCTTTACCGCCGTGTTGACCGCGCGGGAGCGCGCTGCCAAGCGGCGGGTGCTTCGGCCCCGTGAAGCTGCCGCGGCTCTGGTCGACGCGGCCGTCAGCGGACCGGTGGCAATGATCGCCGGACGGGAGGACAGTGGCCTCACCAACGCCGAGCTGGACCTCTGTCACGCGCTGGTCACCATCTCGACTGATCCCGGTCACCGTTCGCTCAATCTGGCCCAGGCGGTGGCGATCATGGCCTACGAGACCTGGACTGCGCGCGGGGGCGAGACTCTGCCGATCAAGCCTCCCCGCAATCCGGCCGGCCCGGCTACCTCGGGCCAGCTCGAGGAGCTCTTCGCCGACTGGACCCGCGCACTGTGGGCCATCGACTTCTTCAAGACGAGACAACCGGACAACGTGATGCGATCGTTTCGCGAGATCGTGTTCCGGGCGGAGCTCGATGGGCGTGAAGCTTCACTCCTCCGGGCCATGGGAATCGAGGTCGTGCGGTTCCTGGACCGGGTACACTCAGGAGAATCCTGATGGGTCGCTCGAGCGCCTACTGGAAGTCCAACCTGTATCTCTCCGAAGACGCGGAGCCCGATCCTGCGGCCCCGCTCACCGATCTTGCTCCGCCTCTGGCGGAGCGCTTCCGCATGGTCCGCGACGGGCTGCTGAAGCTCCCCGGCGTGGGTGAACAGGTTCGCTTCATGGGGCCAACCTGGCATTGGGCCTGGGAATACGGAGTGGGAAATCGCAAGGTCTGCTGGCTTCATTTGATGAAGAACAGTGTGGACGTCACCTTCACGCTGTCCGATAGCGACGAAAGCCGGCTGACCAAGGGTACGAAGGTGGCGGGGATCATCGCCCGGGCGCTGGTGGAGGGACAGCGCACCGGTCCGGTGAAGTGGTGCTGGCTGGAGCTGAGCGATCGGCGGTCCATTGATGCGTTTCTCAATCTGGCGCGGCGAAAGGTGGAGTGGCTGGCAGAACGGCCCGCGCCCCGGCGCGCGCCGCGCCTCCATGGCGGAAAGGGAGGAGAGGCGGCCGAAGCCGACTGAATCAGTCGGATTACGTCGTTTGGTCGGGTTGTGCAATGAAATGGCCGCACTATACTTCGGCGCGCATTTGCCCGAGGCGGGGCCAAGGTATTCCTCAGCAGTGAGATGATGATGCGTAAGCTGGCTTTCGTCGTCGGTGGCGTTGCAGCCGGAGGCTTGGCTGCTCTCCTCGCGTTCGGCGGCGCCGGTCCCCACGCCCAGCAGGCCCCATCCAAAGCCGACTCCACCTTCGCACCCACTCTCGCCGCCGGCGATTCAGCAAGCCTGCGTGGCCCGCGCCAGCCGATCTTTTTTCGTCACGACATCCATGCCGGGCAGTACAAGATCCAGTGTCAGTACTGCCATTACTCGGTGACGGTCTCGCCCGAGCCGGGAATCCCCTCGGTCCAGACCTGCATGGGATGCCATCTGGTCATCGGTGGCAGGGACAGCTCGCATCAGGCGGAGATCAAGAAGGTGCGCCAGGCTTGGACCGAGAAGAAGCCGATCGAGTGGATCCGGATTCACTACCTGCCGCGTCACGCGCACTTTCCCCACCAGCGGCACATCAAAGCCCTGGGGCCCAACGCCTGCGGCACCTGTCACGGCGAAGTGCAGCGGATGCCCCAGGTCTTCAAGGTGAACAACGTGGATCGGATGGGGTTTTGCATTACCTGCCATACGGAGCGGAAGGTGTCGCGGGACTGCTCGGTATGTCATTACTGACCGCGCGCGGCGCGGTCATCCTTCGCGTTGCTCAGGATGACAACTCAGGGTTCTAGAATGGCCGACGAACCACAAGCCATCGACCGCCGTCGCTTCCTCACTGTGCTGGGAACCTCCAGCGCAGGTGCTGTCGCGCTTGCGGGGTGCTCCACCGACCGAGTCGAGAAGCTGATTCCCTATCTGGTTCAGTCCGAAGACCAGGTGCCGGGCGTGGCTACCTATTACGCCAGCAGCTGCACCGAATGCGCTTCCGGGTGCGGGGTGCACGTTCGGACCCGCGAGGGGCGGGCCGTCAAGTTGGAAGGCAATCCGGAGCACCCGATCAACCAGGGCAAGCTCTGCTCCCGCGGTCAGGCAGCGCTTCAGGGATTGTACAACCCTGGTCGATTGAAAAAACCCATGGCTCGCGGTGCCAATGGGAAGTTCCAGGAGATCACCTGGGACGATGCCATCGGACGGCTTGCCGGCAAACTCACGGCCGCCGGCGGTCAGGTCGTTGCGGTCTCGGGAGCGGGCCGGGGCACCTTCTCCGATCTTCTCGGCGAATGGATCGGGGCTCTTGGTGGCCGGGTGGTTCGCTATCAGCCGTTTGCCGCCGAGGCCATGCGAGCGGCCAACCGCCAGGTGTTTGGGCAGAACCAGCTCGCGTCGTATGACTTCGCCAAGGCCAAACACATCGTCTCCTTCGGCGCCGACTTCCTGGAGTCTTGGCCCGGCTCCATCGAGCACCAGCGGGGCTTTGCCCAATCCCACGGCTTCACCGGAGCGGGCGTGGCGAAGTTCGTGTATCTGGCTCCCCGGCGCGATCTGACCGGGCTCAACGCCGACGAGTGGTACCCGGTGCAACCGGGCTCGGAGACGGCGTTGGCTCTGGCCATGGCCAACGTGGTCTCGGCCGAGCGAGGCGCCAATGCGGGGCTCAGGTCATCGCTCGCGGCGTTCACTCCGGAGATGGCCGCCAAGGAAACCGGAATTCCCGCGGTCACCATTGAGCGTCTGGCCCGGGAATTTGCCGCCCAGCGTCCGAGCCTGGCGGTCGCCGGCGGGATTGGGGCCCAACATACCGGAGCAGTCGAGCTCTGCGCTGCGGTCAACCTGCTCAACTACGTGGCGGGCAACGTGGGCGAGACCGTCAGCTTCGGATCAGACATGGACAGCGCCGACGGCTACGCCGCCCTCGAGGCCCTGCTGAGTGCCATCGATGCGGGCCAGGTGAAAGTCGGTCTGATTCACGATGCCAATCCCGCCTATACCCTGCCCAAGGCGGCCCGTTTCGCGTCGCGCTTCGAAAGGGTCGGGTATAAGGTCTCCACTTCGATGTACCTGGATGAGACCGCTGCGCTCTGCGACCTGATCCTGCCTCAGCACCACGCGCTCGAACGGTGGGACGACCTCCGGCCCCGGGCCGGCGTGTACAACCTGATGCAACCGGTCATGCAGCCGGTGTTCGACACTTTGCCGGCCGGCGAGATCCTGCTCCGGACTGCAAAGAAAGTGGGCGGGGCGTTGGCCCGTTTCTCCGCAGCCTCATACCAGGCCCACCTGCAGTCGCGCTGGCAAGCACTCGGCACCGAGCACGGGCAGCGAGACTTCGCCGCCTTCTGGCATGGTGCATTGCAGCGAGGCGGTTTCTTTGCTCCCGCACCCTCAACGCCAATCTCGCTGGCCCCCGGGGCCGGCCAGATCAAGTACACTCGTCCCACCTTTGACGGAAACGGAGAGCTGATCTTCGTCGCCTACCCCCACGGGATGCTGTACGACGGTCGCGGCGCCAACAAGCCGTGGCTGCTGGAGAACGCCGATCCGGTTACCAAGATCACCTGGCATTCCTGGGTCGAGATCCATCCCGATCTGGCGCGGCGACTGGATGTGCGTGACGGAGAGGTTCTCCGGCTCACCTCTCCCCACGGCACGCTCGAAGCGCCGGCGTACATCTATGCCGGTGTTCATCCCAATGTTGTGGCGATGCCGCTTGGCTTCGGGCACACCGAGTACGGAGAGTTTGCTCAAGGGCGCGGAGTCAATGCGCTCGACCTGCTGGGCGCGCCCGCCGGACCCTTGCTGCCCTACGTCTCGACCCGGGTTGCGGTCGCCAAGACCGGCCACTACAAGCGCCTGGCAACCATAGAGGGGAATCCGCGCCAGCTCGGACGAGGCATCGCCGAAAGCATCTCCCTCGACGCCGCGCGCAAGGGGCTCACCATCGAGCAGGCCTACATCGCCGAGGGTCGAGGAAAACACGAGGTCAACACCGAACAGGAGCTCGAGGCGGTCAAGGGATGGAGCCAGGAGCAGGCCGAGGCAACCCAGTATGGAGACTACGCCGCCGCCAATCCTCGCTGGGGGATGACCATCGATTTGGCCAAGTGCACCGGCTGCCAGGCCTGTGTCACCGCGTGCTACGCCGAGAACAACATCCCGACGGTTGGACAGAGTGAGATCTACAAGGGTCGGGAGATGACCTGGATCAGGATCGAGCGCTACTGGGAGGAGGACAAGGCGCCCGGTGCAGGAGCCACCGCTCGGTTCATTCCCATGCTCTGCCAGCACTGCACCAACGCGCCCTGCGAGCCGGTCTGTCCGGTCTATGCCGCGTACCATACGGCCGACGGCTTGAACGGCCAGGTGTACAACCGCTGCGTTGGCACACGGTACTGTGCCAACAACTGCCCCTACAAGGTGCGGTACTTCAACTGGTACA
>JBJMPB010000667.1:0-8102 GCA_045803455.1 Gemmatimonadales bacterium
CTATCAAAACTTCTGCAGTGTCTGTCATGGCCCCACGGGGAATGCCAACGGTACCGTGACCAGTCAGATCGGGGCTCCTTCGCTGCTCACAGCACGGGCCCGGGCGTATACCGACGGGTACATCTACAGCATCATCCGCTACGGACGAGGCGTCATGCCCCGGTACGGCGACAAGGTCTACGCGCCGGTGGAGCGCTGGGCCATCGTGAATCACGTACGGAAGCTGCAGCGACAATCGCCGGCTCCGCCGGCTGCTCCGGGCGCCGCCACTCCAGTTCCGCCCGGCCCCAGCGCTACTGGTTCGACCGGAACCGCGCCATGACCTCCACCCTTCGCGAACGCCTGGCCGAGCGCTCGGTGGCCGGCAAGTACGATATGTTCCTGGCCATCGGCGCTGGGTCCGCCATCCTGGGACTGATCCTGTTCGTGCGCGCGCTCCTTGCTGGCCCGGCCATGGCGGATCGCGCGTGGCATCTGTTCCATGTCAACTGGATCTACTTCACCGGCTTGTCTGCGGGCGGCGTTGCCTTCGCGGCGGTGCAGAAGATCACCAATGCCAAGTGGTCCGGGATGATCATCCGCTTCGCCGAAGCGCTGGTCGCCTTCCTGCCAGTCTCACTGATCGGGCTGGTGCTGATTTTCACTGTCGGGTACGACTCGATCTACGGCCCGATGCAAAGCGCCCTGCACGAGATGCAGCACTCGAAGGCGGTGTGGCTCTCCCACGATTTCATGTTCGCCCGGTTGGGGTTGGGCCTGCTCGCGCTCACCATCGTTGGCTGGAGGCTGGTCTGGGCCGACATGAAGCCCGACATGTATGCCGTGCAGCGCTCCGCGCCGGAAGACCGGCGGTTCCGCTATGAGCGATGGGCCCAGGGCTACGATGCCGCCTCGACGACGGTAGCGGCGCACGATGCCAGGATTTACCGGCTGGCCCCCGGCTACACGGTCCTGTATGCCTACGTGCTGACCCTGGTTGCCTTCGACGGGATCATGGCGCTGCAGCCCCACTGGTTCTCCAATCTGCTCGGCGGCTGGATTTTCATGGGGGCGTTTCTGGGCGCGCACATGCTGCTGGCGCTGCTGATGATCCACGGTGCCAAGCACCTCGGTGTGTCCGACCTGGTGTCACCCAAGCAGCGGCACGACCTGGGCAAGCTCTGTTTCGGGTTCAGCGTATTCTGGACTTACTTGATGTGGGCGCAGTTCCTGGTCATCTGGTACGGGAACCTGCCGGAGGAGACCGGGTTCGTCTTCGCCCGTCTTTGGGGTCACTGGCTGCCGGTCGGAGTTGCGGTAGGATGGGGGATGTTCATCCTGCCGTTCTTCGGGCTTCTGGGGGTCCGGCCCAAGAAGGTGCGCGCCACGCTGGGCTTCTTCGCCTCGGTGAGTCTCATTGCCCTGTGGCTGGAGCGTTACCTCCTGATCATGCCTTCGGTCACGGCGTCACCCGGTCCGATTTTCGGGCAACCCGAGCTGGGCGCCACCCTGACGTTTCTCGGTCTTTTCCTGATCTGCTACGCCCTCTTCGGCCGAACCTTCCCCATGCTTTCGCCCAGGCTGGCGGAGATCACGCTGGATCGCGAGCGAGGCCACGCGGTCGTAGCGGCCGAGTTCGACCACGAAGAAGGGCCCGGCGACTACGTTCCGGATGAGTTGCTCGAGCGCAGAAGCAGGCCACGGTAACAAAGACGGTGAGCGGGAAAGCAACAACGTGAGCCGTAAGCGGGAATTTCGCAACAGATGACCCTCCAGCGTCCATGACACCGGAGGGTTTATGCTTTAGATGACACCCGCTCACCGCTTACGCTTTCTTGTTCCCGCTCACGCTTTTATTTACTACGCATCTCCGCGTTCAACCTCCGAATCATCGCCAGCAGGCTGTCCGACGGGAGCGCCCCCGTGATCACCAGCATGCGGTCGCCCCGCTGCATGGCCATAGTGCGGTCGGCGCGATCGGGTCCCAGAGGCGATCGGGTCGAGTCCGATCTGGCTACACTGGACCGGGCCGTCGAATCGGTTTTGGACGTGGTGTGGCCCGCCAGCAGGTGTGACACGTCGCCCATGGGGCCTTCGATGGTGCGAATGACCTCTCCGGAGGACAGCTGCTGAGCCACCACCATCAGCGGCTGCTTGCCCTGTTCCACCGTCTGGAGCTGCACCTGCACCACCGGTAGGCCATCGATGTGCGGGACCTGGTCGCCGGCTTCCGCTTGGGCTCCATCCCAGGACAGCGTACGCCACATTCCATCCAGCTCGAGCTCGGGATCCGACCGGGGGATGTCGACTGAAGTCAGCTCCAGGGTAGGTGCCGGCACTACCGGTGGAAGCGATTCGACCGCCGTTAGGCTCACCGGCTTTGCTGTCGAGGGTCGCCGCCCGATCTCACGCGGGCTCTTGCGAGCCTGGCGGAGGATCGCCGGTGCGGCTACGGAAGGGCTGGTGATGGGGGTGCTGGGGACGGAACCGACGGAAGGGCTGCTGACACGATGGGGGACCGGGAACTGGGGCTTTGTGGTCCAGTAGTTCGCGGTCCAGCCGAGCCCAACGGCGACTACGAGGCTTGCGGCCCAGGCGCCAACCTGGATCCGTCGCCGGTGCGCGGAGGCTTGAACCTGAGCCCGGCGCTGCAAGATCTCGAATGCGGGAGGAAATCCCCTGGGAGGCGCCAGCTTGGCCAGCAAGGCGGTAGTGCGGTCGCGCAGGGCGGCGATGCTGTCCCGCTCAGACTGGCACGCGGGACAAACGGCCAGGTGGCTCTCGATCTCGACACACTGGGAACGACTGAGCCCCTGGTCCAGATAGGCGTGGAGCTCTTCCTCAGGAATGTGCCGCATGGCCGCCTTTGGTTGCATGTTGCCGATCATGTGCTTCCACCAGACGCCGCCGTGCCCGGGCCAGGGTTGTGCCCACCGCGCCCAGAGCCAGCCCCGTTTGCCCTGCAATCTCCGGGTAGCTCAGCCCCGCGTCCCACAGCAGCAGGATTTCCCGGTCTCTGGGGGTCAAGACGCTGAGCGCCTCCTGTACCGCAGCCATCCTCTCGTCATGCTCGACCATCGTATCTGCCGCCGGCTCAATCGTGGGCTGGGCGACGGGATCGGCCTTGAGCAGCGTCAAGTGCCGCTTTCTCCGCACCGCCGCGCGAGCCTCGTCCCGGGCCAGGTTGGCGGCCACCGCAAACACCCATGCCCGAGGTTTCTCCGGGCGGTGAGCCAGCGCACGCACGAACACTTCCTGCGCCAGATCCTCGGCCCGCTCCGCGTCCCACACCTTGCGGTAGAGGAAACGCACTACCGCCGTGTAGGTGGTCTGGTACAGCTGCTCGAGCTCATCCATGACTGGCGCTCCAGGGACTCCGGGCCGGACTGCTTCCGCCGGGTCGCCCATGAGGACGGCGGACCTGAGGGAAATTGCACAAAATGGTCATGCCGGGCGCATTCCACGGCGGGCGAAGACACAGCCGGGGTGCAGCGTGTGCTTCTTCGGGGGCCAATCGCTACACAGGTCGGGCTTTGCCGGACGGCCATCGGCCCGCCGGCGCTCGTGCAGGGTACAACCGATCCCATCGTCGTCGAGATACCCACAGGCCGAGATCATCTCCGCCTCGATGGAGTAGTCCCCCGCACGTTCCACCTTGCAGAGATACGGCGAGCGGCGCGAACGCACCAGGGCCTCCAACTTGTGCTGCCGATTGGTGCACATAATCTCGATTTGGAGGTCCCGGCAGCATGCCGCCCCCCGCAGGTTGTCGGCCGTCCGACAGGCGGCCAGAGCGCAGGGGTTGCCGCTGGCCAGCACGGGAAGCCGTCGGGGCGGGGCGGACAGGCGGCGAACCGTCTCCCGGCGGCTCTCCACCACCACGAATCGGTCACCCGTCAGTTGACGAGGTTGGCTCGGCCTATGAGGGCCGCGTGGGTTCGGTCCAGTAAAGCCATGCGCCGCGCAACGGGCGCTGTTACCGGCGTCTTGCAGGTAGCGGCAGGGAACGTGGAGCATCGCGTCCACATATAACTCCCCCTCGTCCTCCCACAGGTCGTAGAAGGTGATGCGCTGAGTATGCCCAATCAGCCAGGTGGCTTCGTGATCGAGTGACCGGTCTCCCTCTTCCAGCGCACCGATCCTCAGGATGACGGGAATCCCCCGGCACTGGGAGCCCAGACTGCGGCAGGGTGGGGGAAGGTTGGCGCTGCGAACCGGCAGGGTTGGAAGGGCAGGAGGCATGCAAAAAGCTATCCTGACCCTCTTCCGTTTGCACCGCCCCCGCTTATAGTGAATGGGTTCACAAAGTCGATTTACTCAATGTTTCGGAGGCGGAGCGGCAACATGCGGATTACTTCGATGGTGGCGGGGCTGACTTTGGTCTTGGCGGCCTGCGGCGGCGAAAAGAAGACCGAAGATCAAGGGACGACGGCGGCTCCCGAGCAGCAGTCTGCTCCGGCGGACAGCTCGGCAGCTCCGGCAGCCAATGCCCCGGCAGCCAATGCTCCGGCCGGCACGGGAAAGAGCCATGACGTCAACATGGTGCTCGAGGGATCGTCGTACAAGTTCGATCCTGCAACACTGACGATCAAGGCGGGTGAGGTCGTTCGGTTCCATAACAAGAGCGGCGGACCCCACAACGTCTCATTCTGGCCCGACAGCATTCCCAGCGGAGCTTCGGCCGTGCTGACGAAGAACATGCCGAACCAGATGGCCCCCCTGCAGAGTCCTCTCGAGACCGAACAGGATGCCGTGTACGAAGTGAGCTTTGCCGGTGCACCCAAGGGCGAGTATAAGTTCTACTGTCTGCCGCACCTGGCAATGGGTATGAAGGGCAAGCTGACCGTTCAGTAAGACGAATCAGCGCTCGGTGGCATAAACCTGGCGGCCCTCTGGTTCAACTGAACCGGAGGGTCGCTGGTTTCTGGAGGACGGCTCCCGTTACAATGGCGCCCATCACCAGACCCGCCAGGGCGTCTACTCCGTAATGCATCTGGCAGTAGACCACTCCTACCGTCAGCAGCAGCGTAGGCACCGCGAGCAGCACCCCCAATTTTCGTGAGGTGCGGCCGGCGGAAAGAGTCGCCGCCAGGGAAGCCGCCACATGAGACGACGGAAACGCCGCCCCATAGGAGCTTCCCTTCGCCAGGGCGTCGTAGACCAGTCGAGCCGGTGGGTTGTCGGTGAACCATGCGGCGGGACGGGGGAACATGTAGTAAGGTCCGGCTACTGGAAAGAAGATGAAGATCAGGTAGCAGATCACGAAGGTGGTCATCACCACCAGCACGAATCGGCGGGCCGCAGGGAGATCTCCCTTCCAGGCGTAGTACAGGGCCGGGGCTGAAATGATGAAATAGTAAGAGAGGTAAGCAGTGTGCAGCACGGCTGACCAGAAGCGGCTCGGTGCGCGTTGCCACCACTCTCGACTCACCTGCATTCCGAACACCAGTAGTTCCCAGTGCTGCACCAGCCGATCATGCACCAGAACTGAAGGAGCGTTGAGGATGTCGAGCTCGCTATAAAGCGCCGGAAGCAAAAAGAGCGGGTACAGCTCGCGGAAGCTCCTTCCGACGACACCCTGTCCTGGCCGGGTCAGAAAAACCAGGAACAGCACAAACAGGCCGTGGGCCACCAGGAGCCACCGGCACTCGGGTTGGGTGGAGACCCGAATCGCGGCGACAACAGAAACGATTCCCAGGTACGCCAGCAGCAACCAGTCTACGGCTCGAAGTGCGGTGGGCGAAGGGAGAGTCTCGGCTGCAGTCATCGGTGGAGCTAAAGCCATCCAGCCTTTCGATACCAGCCATAGGTCTCGGCCATTCCGGCCTGAAGGTCATACCTGGGCTGCCAACCGGTGTCGCTGATCAACGGTGTCGGATCTCCGGTCCACGCAGCCTGAAAGAACTCATTGGCCTTGTCGGCCGTCAAAATGGTGGTCTGGCCAGTGAGCCGGGCCGTCGCCTCGGTGACCGAGAGTAACGCCCGTCCGAGTAACGGGGGGACCTTCAACGTTCTAACCGAGCGCTCCATCGTGCGGCCGATCACGCGAGCAAACTCCGCGCTGGTGAAAACCTCGGGGTGGCAGGCCACGTAGGTTTTGCCACCTGGAGCCTCCGAAGCGAGAACCAAGGCGTTCGCGAGATCGGCTGCGTGAATCGCGGAGAGCTCCTGGGTGCCGTCGCCGAAGAGCGGCGCGATGCCATATCGCACCACCCGGAACACCTTGAACACCTCTCGATCCCTCGGGCCGTATACCATGGGCGGCCGGACAATCGACCAGTGGAGCCGGCTGGATCGGACTACCTCTTCACTGGCCAACTTGCTTCTTCCATAGGCGGTCACCGGCCGGGGAGGCTCGCTCCCGTCCAGAGGCAATCCCCGGGGCGAGGGGCCGCCGGCTGCCAGCGAGGACACGAGGACGAAACCGTGAGTGCCCGCCGCTTCAGCTGCCGCAACGACGTGCTTCGTGCCGTCCCGATTCGCCCGGAGGAACTCCGCCTCGTTTCTGGCCGCCACCATGCCGGCCACATGATACACCACATCCTGGTCTCGCGCGGCCCGGAGGAGGGCTGTTTCATCGTGGAGATGTCCGGGGACGACCCGAATGCCCTGCGAGGTGAGGATTGCCGCTTTATCCGGCGACCGGGCCAGCGCGGTCACCACCGCTCCCCGGCGCTGCAGAGCATCGACCAGATGACTTCCCACGAAGCCGGTCGCGCCGGTAACCAGCGCCCTCATACTCGCCGGTCGTAAAGCCGGTACGTCTTATACACCCTGAAGGTCATCTTTTCCAACCCGGCGTTCATCGCCGGATTGTCTTCCAGGATCCAGCCGGCCTCCCCCCAGTAGATCCCCCGTTCTCCCGATTTGGTCCAGATCCAATGATACAGCACGGCATCGATTCCCTTGCCTTGCTGGGCGGGAACCACGCCGAGCAGAAGAATTCGCGCCCGCCGGATACGCTTCATCTTGAGGGCCCAGAGCAGCCGGAAGATCACCGGGAACAGCCGGCCCGAGCGGTTGGTGCGGAAGACCACATTGAGATCGGGCAGCGCGATCCCGAAGCCGATGAGCTTGCCGTCCTTGTAGGCCATCGGCACCAGCTCGGGGATGACCACTGGCTTGAACTGCTCGGCAAGGTGGTCGATCTCGTGGTCGGTCATGGGAACGAAGCCCCAGTTCTTCTCCCAGGCGGCGTTGTACAGCTCCTTTATCCGCTCCACCTCTCCTTCGAAGTCCTTCATATTCAGCGGCCGCAGCGTAATGCCATGCCGCTGCCGGATCAGCTCGGTAGCCCGGGTGAGCCGCTCCGGCACCGGCACGTAGCCTTCCATGCTGCCACCCTGGTACACCCAGAGATCCTTGGCCTTGGTGAAGCCCGCCTGCTCCAGCAGCCGGATGTAATAGCGGGGATTGTGGGGCATCATCAGGGTAGGCGGGGTCTCGAACCCATCCACCAGCAGACCGCATTCGTCGTTCACCGAGAACGACGCCGGTCCTCGCATCACATCATGGCCTCTGGCGCGGCACCAGTCGGCCGCGGTATTCAACAGCGCGTCGGCAACATCCTGGTCATCGAGACACTCGAAGAACCCGAAGAAGCCCACTCGGTCATCATGGGTCTCGTTGTGCAAACGATTACTGATGGCCGCGATGCGACCCACTACCTCGTCACCCTTCAACGCAACGAAGTATTCGGCCTCGCCGTGCTCGAAGAAGGGATTCTTGGTGCGGGAGAGCAGTGTCGCCACGTCCCGACGCAAAGGCGGGACCCAGAGAGGGTCCCGCGCATGCAGCCGATACGGCAGATCGATGAACCGACGAAGCTCTCGCCCTTCGCGCGCCGCTTGGACGCGTAGGCGATCGGTCAAATGACCCCCAGGTCCCTGCCTATTACCGCGAACTGCTCCAGGGCAAAGTCGATCTGCTCGAACGTGTGCGTTGCCATGAGACTGGTCCGCAACCGGCATTGCGACGGGGGCACTGCGGGAGGCGCGACCGGATTGGTGAATACGCCCGCATCGAACAGCCGGCGCCACATGAGGAAGGTCTTCTCGAGGGGTCCGATCAGAACCGGCACGATCGGCGTCGCCGTAGGGCCAATCTCAAAGCCGAGCTGCCGG